>JBBSIX010000219.1:0-5735 GCA_038231875.1 Chloroflexia bacterium
CTTGCGCCCGATGTAGTGGTGTCATGTGGCTGGCCCAACTTGACCTGGCTGGGGCGTGCCAACTTGCCTGTGGCCCTCGACCTTACCGGCCCACACCTACTGGAGCGTATCTACCAGAGGCACATGGACGTGGGGAGCAACTCGGCTGAGAAGATAGCCGCCCTCGCGAAAGCCGATTTTTTCACCTGCATCGGCGAACGCCAGCGTTACTACTTCGCGGGCTGGCTGGCGCAGGCGGGGGTAAACCCCGACGAGATAAGCAAACTGCTGCACGTAATTCCCTACTCGATGTCCCCTGAGCAGCCCGCACACTATTGGCCCGACAGTTGGGAGGGTGAGGATGTGCGCTTCGTGTACGGGGGGATATTCCTGCCCTGGCAAGATCCCAGCACAGCCCTGCTGGCCGTCGCCCAAACTTTGCTCGACGTGGGGCGGGGCCGTCTGGAGGTAATCGGGGGCAAGCACCCCTTCCACGCTGTGCATACCGGAGGCTTCGGCCCCCTGACCGACAAGCTGGCGCGCATGCCGAGCGTGAGGATGTCGGGCTTGTTGCCGCATGACGAGCTTGTGGGCCGCTATACTCACGCGCATGTGGCTGTGGACGTGATGATGCCCAATGCAGAGCGCGAGCTGGCCTTTCCCAGCCGCACGGTCCACTACCTGTGGTGCGGCTTGCCGGTGATCCATGCAGCCTTCAGCGAAGTGGCCCCCTACATCCGCGCGTATGAGGCCGGTTGGGTGGTGGAGCACGACGACCCGGAGGCGTTGCGGGAGGTGGTCAGGGGCATCCTGGCAGACCCACAGGAGGCGCGCAGACGCGGCGAGAACGCTGCCCGCCTTGCCGAGGAGTGTTTCTCCTGGGACAAAACCGTAGAGGCTCTCGATAAGTTCGTTCGCAATCCGGCGATAAGAAAGGACCGCATAGGGCGAAGGGCCGTGCAGGTTTTGCAGGTTGGGCAAGCCGCCCTTGCACCCGCCCCTGTTGCCGCCAGCTTTGCCGCTACTCCTACTCCTGCTGTCTCCGCCACCGTCGTCACAAACGGCGTGCGGATTGAAGATAGAGCGCTGACGGGCAAGTTGAAGCAGGCGCACAACCGGCGGCGCACTGTGCGGGCGCAGGTAGGGGCGCGGTCGCAGGAGCTTGCGCGGTCGCTCCTGGGTGGCGTGGGCGGCTCGAAGGGCAGGCTGCGAACGCCGGAGCTTATCGCGGGCCACAGCCTGGGCCAGCGATTCATCGCGGCATACGATGGTCTCTCCGGGGTCGTGGTGGAAGTGCAGGCGTTCGGGCGGCGCAACACCTCCCGGCTCCTCTTGAGCTTGCGGGACAATCCCGGTTCCACCAACAGCCTCTACTATGCGGAAGTGCCCACCCACAACTTGCGGGACGGGCAGACACTTGCCTTGCGCTTCCCTCCCATAACCAATTCGGCGAACCGTTGGTTCTATTTGATGGCCGAGTCGCCTGATGGCGTGCCGGGGGATAGCGTTACGTTGGCGGCCTCCCCCGCCCCGAACGTGCATGCACGGCGGTATGAGGACGGCCTGCCCAGCAAAGGCTCTCTCGTTATGACGCTTGAATTCGATGGAGCAACAGGTGAAAGCTAGAGCCGGCGGTTCGCGCAGCGTGTGCGTAGTTATTCCCACGCACAACAATTTGGAGTTGCTGCGCCCGTGTCTTCAGGCCGTCAGGCAACTGGACTATCCAGAGGGTCAGTTGAGTGTGATCGTGGTGGATAACGGCTCTACTGACGGCACTTGTGGAGCGGTACACGCCCCCACCGAGGGTGTGAAGTGCCTCCGGTTGGAGCGCAACACCGGCTTTGCCGAGGCGTGCAACCGGGGGGCCGCCGAAGCAGGCAGCGACTACGTAGCCTTCCTCAATGACGATGCCCTGCCCGATAAAAACTGGCTCAACGGCCTGTTTAGCGGCCTGGACGCGGGCGGGGAAGGGGCAGTATGCTCGGCCTCGCGCATCCTGTCCGGAGACGGCAGCGAGATCGAGTACAACGGTGCGTCGGCCAACCTGTTCGGAGTGGGGCGGCCACGCTCGGTGTGGGGCTGGCCCGATGCTCCTCAACCGCCCTCAGAAGGCAGCCCCCTGCTGTTTGCATCGGGCGGGGCGATGCTGGTCCACAGGCGCACCTTTCTCGACGTGGGCGGCTTCGACCCCAGCTTCTTTGCCTACTTCGAGGATGTAGACCTGGGTTGGCGACTCTGGGCGTTGGGCTATCGAGTTGTGTACGCGCCCGCAGCCGTCGTGCGCCATATCGGGGGAGCTACAGGCCGCCGCCAACCTGCCTACCGCCGTTACACTTTGTGGGAGTGCAATTCGCTGGCGACGGTGCTGAAGAACTACGAAGGCGGCAACATGGAGCGCATCCTGGCCGCCGCGCTGATGCTCCTCTACAAGCGCGCGCTGTTGGCAACGGGAGACTCTTTCCAGCCCGCCCACTACACGCTGACTGCTCCGCCCGATAATAATATTACCAACGTGGAGCAGTTGCCCCGGATCAGTGTGGCTCACCTGGCGGCTATTGATCGTTTCAACTCGCTGCTGCCCCACTTCATGCAGGAGAGGCGGCGCATCCAGGCGCTACGCACGCGCCCCGATAGCGAGATACTGCCCCTGCTCGGCCGGCCCTGGGAAGCCCAGTTCGCGGGCGCGGAGTACGCCGAGACCCTACGGGGGTTGGCGGCATTGCTTGACCTGTACGGCATCACCAACGGCAGCCTGCCCAATCGGGTGCTTCTGCTGGCGGGCGCGGACGATGGCGGGGTGGAACATCTGGCCGCGAGCCTGGCCGGAGAGTTCCTCGTAGCCCTCGCCGTTTTGCAAGGTTCCAAGACGCACAAGGGTAGCTACAGGCACAGCAGCGTCGTGCAGTCAGGTTACGTGGAGCACCAAATAGCGGCGGATGACCCGGCTTTGCACGGCCTGGCTCAGCAGGCAGATGCCCTGCTGGTTTTCCCCGGCGCACTCCGAGGCGGGCTGCACACGGACCTTGATACCCCAACTGCGCTGGTGGGCGAAGAAGCAGCGCCGGGGCTGCCGGGGGCGGCACGCTTGGCGGACGTGGACAGCGCGGCGATACGTGCTTTCTGCCGTACCCCACGCGCCTCTCTACAGAAGTAAATGGCAGTCGTTAGCCACGCAGGAGAAAAGAGGCAGGCGGCCCCTACGGTGCGGGCCGGCGGCTGGGAGAGGCTGTTGCGCGCAGTAGGGCCGCCTCTGCTCTTTTTGCTGTTGAGCGCCGCCTTCCTCTGGCAGCCCCTGCTCACAGGACGGGTCTTTCTGCCCACCGACCTGAGTTATCGTTACGATTACCTCTGGAAGATGCACGAAGATGACCCCGGCCTCACCGTTGCCCAAAACCCTCTGCTCTCCGACGTGTCGGACTACTACGACCCATACGCCGATTTTGCCGTCAAGCGCTTGAGGGCGGGGCACTTTCCACTGTGGAACCCCTACATAATGACCGGCACGCCCTTCTTCGCCTCAGCGCAGGCGGCGGTGCTCGACCCTATCAACCTGCTGACGTACCTGGCTGGGCCGTTGCGTTACTGGACATGGGGGGCGTGGCTGCGTCTGGCGTTGATCGGTTTCACCACCTACGGCTTCTTGCGTGCGCTGGGCCGGGGCGCGGTAGGGGGCATCGCGGCAGGGGTGGTGTTCATGGCGAGCGGTTTTACGGCTGTGTGGCTCAACTACAGCGTGGTAACGGTGTTGGCCTGGCTGCCCGGCCTGTTCTGGGCCACCACCCGCCTTTTGCAGACCGGGCGAGCCGTTTGGCTGGCCTGGACAGCCTTCACTATGGGCGCGCTCCTGGTGGGCGGGCACCCCGAAACGGAGTTCCTCTGCGGCATTATGTGGGGAACCTACAGCTTGTACGCCATATTCGCTGCATATCCCGGCCCTCTCAAGCGCGGCAGGACACTGTTGGCCGGCATGGGCCTGCTTGCGGGGGCCGCAACTCTGGGCATTCTCGTCGGCGTGGTGCAGGCGCTTCCCATGTTGGAGTTCATGCTGGGCAGCGATGCCTTCACAGCGCGCGCCGGCGCGCCTCCCAGTTTCGATCTCGGCCTGACGGCTATGCGCCTGGGCGTGCTGTTCTTCCCCAACTTCACTGGAACCCCGCCGGGCAACACCTACTGGGTTGCGGGTACTCTCACCAACTTCAACGAGCAAACAGGCTATATCGGCCTGCTAGCCCTGGGGTTGGCCGTGCTGGGCACGGCGGCTTATTGGCGGCAAAGTAAGATGGTGCGTTTCTTCGCCGTATGGTGCGTGTTAGGGGTGCTGCTCGCTGTACAGGCCCCCGGCTTCCACCTGATCAAGACGTTGCCCCTGTTCAGCGTGGGCCATGGCGTGCGTTGGGTGATAGTATCGAGCTTCTTTGGGGCGGTGCTGGCGGGCTACGGCTTGGAAGCTGTGGCCGGCATGCGCCCGCGCACGCAACGCCTGCGGGACGCCGGGCTGTGGCTGGCGAGCGGCGCATTGCTCGCCTTTGCCGCCCTGCTTGCCGTCTATCTGGGAGTGCGCGACGGCTATTGGGACCTAATCTGGGGCGCCAAACTGGGGCATGCCGAAATGGCGCGCCTGCTCTATCCCACACGGCTTGGGCTACAGTGGCCTGTGGTCTTTATGGCTTTGGGCGCGCTCCTGGTGTTGGCGAGGTGGCGCGGCTTGCTCGGTCGCGCCTCGCTCTCCGTGCTGCTGATCACCCTCCTGTACGCCGACCTGTGGACCTTCGGCAGCCGCTACAATCCGGTCACGCCTGCCAACGAGGTTTTCCCGCCGACGGAGGCCACACGCTTCCTCAGCGACAATCTGGACCACTATCGCCTGGCCGCCACCATCAACCTGCTGCGTCCCAACGTCGGCATGACTTTCGGCTTCCGCGACCTACGCGGCTACGAGGACCTGGTGGACCAGCCCTTTGCGGAGTTCTACGGCAACTTCTACGACGCGAACCGCACTCCTGTGTTCGACGTGTCGCGCAAGCAAAGCCTCCTGCTTACGGGGGTGGAGCAGAGGCAACTGAACATGGCGGCGGTGCGCTACGTGCTCACTGTTCGCAAGCCCAGGGTAGACGGCGACCCCAGGCCGTACCGCTTCGTCTTGCAGGAAGGGCGGGTTGCCCTCTACGAGAACCTGCAAGCGTTGCCCCGTGCCTATGTCGTATTCGGGGCGCGAATCCGGCCTGATTTTGACGGAGCCGTTGCCTTGCTTCGCTCGTCCCAGTTCGACCCCAGCCGTGAGGTTGTTCTAGATAGAGGTAGGGAAACACCGCCGCCCCCTGCGTTGAATGCAGGCGGCGTCCCTGTCGTCTGGCAAAAAGATGAGCCGGAGGAAGTGCAGCTACAGACGACACTGCCCGCCGCCGGTTGGCTGGTGTTGAGCGATAACTACGCCCAGGGCTGGGAGGCCGAACTGGACGGCCGGCCGGTCCCCTTGCTGCGGGGCATGGCTGTGTTCCGCGCCGTATCCGTGCCCGCCGGCAGCCACACAGTGGCCTTCTACTACCGCCCTCGCCTGTTCTACACCTCGGCCTTGATAAGCGCATTGGCCCTGGCGCTGGTGCTGACGCTGGGGATGTGGTCGGCGGTCAGGAAGAGGTAGCTACCGGCACGGCATATTGGATAAATTACACTGCTGAGAGAAAGAGTGCCTACTTACCCTTGTCATTCTGAGTAATCATGGCCCTCATGCCACAACCGACAATGAAAAGGTGCGC
>JBBSIX010000220.1:0-5649 GCA_038231875.1 Chloroflexia bacterium
CAAGGTGCTGCCTGAGATCAAGCCTTACCTGGTGGTGCGCGCCATTTCGGGCGCGTTGATAGTGGTCTCCGGCATCATCCAGGCGTGGAACATCTACAAAACAGTCACCGCCAGCCAACCGATGTTGGCCGCTGCCCCGGCTCAGGCGGAAGCGCCGGCCTAGTTGCCGACCGGAGGGCTTCGCGACATGAAGCCCTGAATCAGGAGAGGGTTTACGATGCAGGAACAAGGTGGAGCAGTTTTTAGGATGGACGGGCGCACCATCTTTTTCGGAGCGTTCACGGTCTTTGCCTCTATTATCTTCGTGGTGGTGGCCCTGCCTTTTCTTACCTTCGCCCCGCCTCGTTCAGCCGATGCCAGGCCGCTTACGGGCAAGGAGGAGGCAGGCCGTAGGCTGTATGCCTCCAACGGCTGTAATTACTGCCATACGCAGTATCTAAGGCCGCAGGACTGGACGGGTGTCGGCTCGTTCCGCACGGTCGGGCGCGTGGCGCAGGCGGGCGACTTTTACTATCAGCAGACGATGCTCCTCGGCTCCGAGCGCACCGGCCCCGACCTGTCGCAGGAAGGCGGTGTGCATAACGACGAGTGGCACCTCGCCCACTTCTACAATCCCCGCTACACCTCCACCAAGTCAATCATGCCGGAGTTCAGTTTCTACTACGACAAGACGCTGCCTACCGAGGAAGTTATGAACCTGGTGGCTTACGTGCAGAGCCTGGGCGGGCAGGCGGGCGTGGAGCGAGCGCAAAGGCAACGCGCCCTGAACGCCAAGTTGCTCAGTGAGAGGGCCAAAGGCAACGAAGCCATTATCCATGAATGGTTCCCCTCGACCTGGCGCAATGTGCGTAATCCGATGGAGCCGACCACCCGCTCGCTTGTACACGGCAAACAGGTGTTCACCACCAACTGTATCGGCTGCCACGGCCTGCAAGGCAACGGCAAAGGTCCCGCGGCGCAGTTCGTGGCTAACCCCGCGCCTCGCAACCTTACCGACGCCAGCCAGCAACTCTACTTCAGCGACGGCGAGATGTATGACGCCATCCTGTTCGGCGTGGACGGTACGGCTATGCCCGCCTGGGGCGACTACCTTACTGTGAACGATATTTGGGATTTGACCAACTTTATCCGCACCATCCCCAACGGCGGCCTGTTGCGTAATGACCTTGACGCGAGTATGATGATCAGCCCGGCGGACGTAAAGCCGATAGAGCTTACTCCCCTGGCATTGCCCCCGGTCCCCGGTAACGAACCGGTGGTGACGCCGCAGGGTGGGCTGGGGCAGACCGGGAGCGCGATAGGCGCGAACGTCACCCCGCAGCCGGTGCCGACCGAGAATCTAAAGGCTCCAAACCGCAACGCCGCGCCGTCGCCTTTGCCGCCGCAGGGCACGCCGTTAAACCCGGGCGGCGGTGGCGGTGCGCCCACTGTCGGCCCCAGCCCAGGCACGATCATACAGCCGAACACCCCATAACGGGCGGCTGCGGGTGATAGACCAGGGAAAGGTAGGTAAGATAAGTGTTGACTATGAAAAAACAGATAGTTCTGATGAAGTTGTTCTGGGGGCTGGGGGCCTTCTTGCTGGCTGCTATGCCCACCATCGCCTCGGCGCACGACGGCGTGGGGGATGACGAGCTGGCGGTAGCCAACTGGATGCTGGTTGGCGCGATAGTGACTATCGTGCTCGGAGTGTTCATGGGGCTGTGGGCCGCCAGGAGCGGGCAGTTTAACAACGTGGAGGAGTCGAAGTACAAGATGCTGGAACACGCCGAGGACTACGACGCCATCATGGAGGAAGCCGACGCACGAGATACCGCGCTGCGCGAGGCGGAGGCGTTGCGAGCGACTCAGCTTGCACACTCCGGCATGAAAGCTGCTACCGTCACTTCCTCGACGGAACGTGCCGCGAAAGCATCGCGCATCTAAGAGAGGAGAGAAGCTATGTCATTCCCCAACGACGGCGACCTGCTGAAGCCCTGGACGTGGAACCCGATCCTCGAAGGCTTCACCTACTTTGTGATCATCGTGCTGGTGGTGGGCATCTGGCTGTGGGTACGTAGCGGCAAAGACCGCAAGAACCTGCCCGACCTGCTGGGCCGCAATGTAGAGGACTTCGCCGGCATCGCCCAGGAGGGCAACGGCCCCATCCCGATGTTCCTGCTCGTGCTGTATCTGTTCCTGGCCGTATTTATGATCGGCTACCCGATTATCACGCTGGTGTTCGGATATAAGTATTAGCGCAGATTCCACAGCAAATGAGGAGCTTTACAGCAGCGTTCAGGAGGAAAGAGGATGGAGCACGAAGCCAGACTCACACAGGATAAGATACAGGTGGCGCACGAACTGCGCGGGGCGGTGATACACGAGCCTCTATATGGGTTGGCCCCGGAGCCGGGCCAGGGTGGGCCGGCCAGCGTGGGCGACGCGGCACAGCCTTCGATCGAAACCCCTGTGGAGGAGCCGCCCGAACCTGGCGACAACCGGGTCAATCTGACCTGGGGCATTGTGTTCGGGGGCGTACTTATACTTTTCATACTGGCTGCGGTGCTTTACGTCGGTATCGGCAACACCTACATCAGTTCCCCATTCACCACCTATCCCCTTAAGTAGCGAGGGCAAACATGGCTTTTGTACGCACACTCTCTTTCACCGTACCCACCGAGCGCACCCAGGAGCTTGAGCCGGGGCACAACCTCTATCTGGCAGCCGTACACGGCGTGAAGTTAGCTGCTCAAAACACCCCCGGCTACCACCGAGGCGGAGTCTGGATGCAGCGCGAGCCGGACGGCTCGGTGAGGGTGCTGATCTATTCTCAGTGGTACGACCTCGACAATATCGAGGATTACGCCAGCGTCCCCATGGTGCGCGACTTCGAGCGCGATGTAAGCACCTACCTGAGCACACCGGTGGTCAATATCTACGAAGTGATGGGATAGCGCAGGCTCGCGGCAGGCATCACGCAAGAGGGCGAACTAGAAAGGTCCAGATGAACAGAGCAGACAGCGCGATCCTACGCTGGCGCAAACCGGTTTACATATTTCTCGGCATACTGGCGCTGGCGATGTTTATAATGTCGCTCGTGCAAGCCTGGGTGCTCGTATCGGTGCCCGACCTTCCGGCCTACGGCTCTATCCCCACCTACGGCGGCTTGCCCAGGGACGACGAGCGCGGAGCCTTCCTGATGCTGAATTCAGGGCATAACTCTAAGTACAGCGGCAACCTGATCAAGCTGTTGAGCGTGTCGGAAGCAGGCGTGGTAGACACCCAAAGCGCAGCCCACCTGAAGCCGCAGGAGCTTCAATCGGTGCTGGTGCAATCGGCCAATATCAGCCGGGAGACCAACGACTACCGTGTCACCTTGATTGGCGACACCTCGGCCTACCAGATGAGCTACACCAGGCAGCCCGGCGGCAAGCAGTTGCTGATCCAGCCGGAGGACAGGCAGTGGAGGCCGGGAGCTTATCAGATAGATGTGCCGTCCGAAGGCATGTTCGGTGGGCGCGACTACTATCAGTTTTACATAGATGCAGGGCAAAACTTTCCATGAGCAATAGGAGGCGCACTTTGGGATGCACACTCCGGGACGGAAACGCAAAGACGCAAAGGACCACACAAAGATTCTTGTTGTTTAGAGGCCAGTCAAGAATGGTCGCCGGCATGCCGGCATAGGGGAAACACAGTGGGCATGTGAGGGAATCCTAAAAATCTTTGCGCCCTTGCGTCGTTGTGTTTTCGTCTCATAGTTAAGATAAAAGAACAAAAAGGGAAAGGGAGAGAGCGTATAAATGGCAACTATCGCAGCACAGCACAAAGTCTCAGGCGTTCGCACTTCCGCAGCACAGGAGGCCGCAGCCCAGGACCAGGATACCGACCACGGCCTGCCGCGCTTTTTCTACGCGGCGGCGGCGGCCCTCATCCTCTCGGCCGTCCAGGGGGTGATTCAGCGCCTGCCGGGCATATCCGACTGGCTGGCGTCGGCTGACTACGGCGGCCATATGGTCACCAACCTGGCGCACACCCACATCACCATTGTGGGCGCGGGCACGATCAGTCTCACAGGGCTTATCTACTATGTACTGCCGCGCGTCACCCGTCGCCCTCTTTTCAGCCCGGCCCTGTCCAACATCTCGTTTTGGGCCACGCTGATCGGTGTGTTCGGCTTTTATCTCGCCATGATCGGGGTCGGCCTGTACGAAGGGGCGATGGTGCATGCCGGGTGGCCCTACGAAGCGGCCCGCGATTGGATGGGCGCGTGGCACAAAGCGCCTATGGCGATGACCGCCGCCATCATGGGCCTGGGATACTGGACCTTCGTCGCCAACGTGTACGCCACTGTAGGCCGGGCGGCGGGCGAGCGCAAGGTTAACCCCAAAGAAGGAGCGAGCGACGACGAGTTCCTGTTGGCGAAGTTCTTCGTGGTGGGAGCCACCGGCCTCTTGTTCGGCACTGTGCAGGGGGTTTATCAAGTGCTGCCCTGGTCGCTCGACTGGCTGCACAAGACCGGGGAGGCCGGACACCTGATTGACCCGATGGCGCACGCCCATATGAACCTCGTGGGCGGGGTGAGCGTGGCTATCATGGGCTTGCTCTACTTCTTCCTGCCGAAGATGATGGGGCGCCCTATCTTCAGCCTCAAGCTGGGCAAGTTTAGTTTCTGGTGCGTGCTGATAGGGGTATTCGCCTTCTACTTCACCGCCCTGGGGTTGGGCTGGATCGAGGGGGAAAGGGTACTCGGCGGTATGACCGATGTGGAGGCCAAAGCCTCGATGGGCATCTGGCACCCGCTCTTGCTGGCCGTGTCCGCTTCCATCATGGGTCTCGGCTTCTGGTCGTTCATCGCCAACATTCTGCTCACTCTGCGGCGAAAGTCTGCGGCGGATGCGCCGGTGGACGGCAAGCTCCGCTTCTTCATCGGCTTCAGCGTGGTAGCTATTCTAGCAGGCACGATACAGGGGGTTATACAAATCCTCGGGCCGGTCGAGGAGTGGCTCGACGATGCTCTGCCCTCCAGCTATTTCGTCACGCCCCTGGCGCATGCCCAACTCAACATGGTGGGCTTTGCCATCGTCGGCCTGATGACCATGAGCATCTTCCTGCTGCCGCGCATCCTGGGTCGCCCCATCGCAGACCCAGTGGGCGGCAGGCGCGCCCTGAGCGTCATCAGTGTCGGTATTGTGCTTACCTATCTGGTCTTCTTCGGAGTGGGCCTGCTGGAGAGCATCGCAATACACAACGGGGCCACCCCTCTAGAGGCTCAAGAAGCGGTGGCGGGCAAGTGGGGCCGCTATGCCCTGTTCATAGGCGCACAACTTGTGGTAGGCTTCGGATACGTGCTGCTGTTCAGGCACATCAGCCGAGTGATCGGCAAAGAGACGGTTCGCGCCTACTTCAGCGCCTTCCGGGGTAGGATAGGCCAGGCAGGTAAGCTGGCCGTGCGCGTCCACCCACGCGCCATCCCCTCCAACCCCGCCGAGGCACAGCGTAAGGCGCTCCTATCGTTCGCGATGGAGGCAGTGGGCATGATGGGCCTGGGCTGGTTCTACAGTGGCCGCCCCTTCATTGGGGTGATGCTGATGAGCGGCTGGGTGGGCTTCTTGACTATCCTGTACGTAGTGCTGGCGATTATAGGCAACGCGAGCCTGCTGTTCA
>JBBSIX010000221.1:0-5647 GCA_038231875.1 Chloroflexia bacterium
CATCACGTCCTCTATCACGCAGTAAACCGTTATAATATTGATGTCGTCCATGTGTTTGCTCCTTTAGATGGTTGGTCTGCTAACCTCCATCCTATAGGATTGGCGCTTGGACGCGCTACTCTAAACTAGCAATCAAGGTAACGGTATATCTTGCCAGGCGTACAGGGTGGTTCCAGCAGTTGCAGTCGCATTAGAAGTTACCCTGGGAAAGTGCGTGCCGGTTTGTGAAGCGTATGCACTCAGTAGCACTACAACAATAGACAAAATGAGTGGCACAACCGGAAATCTTACTCGCCTCTCCATATCCCCTCCCGCTGCCGGCGTTGCGCTATTATATCAGAGACGAAAAAGGGCGGACCAGTGTGGCCCGCCCTTTTTCCTAACCAGCCTTCGTTAGCGGTCTACAAACCGGGAGAGCGTTCCAGCAGGTACTTGTAGAAGTTATACGCCGCCACGCACACCACCCCCGAAGCAAGCGAGGCCGCCAACGCCCTCATCAGAATGCCGGCGAACAGAGCGCTCGACATCGTGTCGGCGTTCTGCACAAAGAGTATCAGGGTCAGCAAAAAGACCAGGATCGGCATCAGCAGGAAAATCCGCTGCACCGTTCGCCTTTTGCTCTGCCAATCTGCGCGAGTGTACAAAAGAAACCTCAGAGGAATACTTTGGGAGAACAAGAAAAGGTAGACGGCATGCGGCTCATGTTACAAGCCGCGAAGTGCCACACGCATGACCGTCCATGATGCCCGCATGCCGCCACTCACCCTTTAACTTTATGGCAAGTCCTCGCCCACGTCTATAGCACACTTTGGCTAGAGAGCCGGAGACAACTTTCCTAACCCACATCTTGTTGTTTACCACCATGCACAGAGCACACGGAGAAGCACGCCGAGATATTTTTGCATACAAGTGCCTCTGCCATTGTTGGTTGGGCATGCTTACGGCCACTCTCGATGAGTCGCAACAATAAAAACTTCGCGTCTTCACGTCTTCGTGTTTAGCTGCCATGTAAGCTATAATGGGGGCTGTAGAGGCACAATCGGCAGTCTACCCTCATTCGGCTGATTTGTTCCTTTGCAGCAAGTGGGGGGTTGCTCCCCATGTTGAACGTCTTGTATTTAGAGAGGAGGGAGAGTGGACGAGTATATAGAAGCGAATCGCAAGCTCTGGAACCACTGGACAGATATTCACGAGAAATCAACCTTCTACAATGTGGAAGGCTTCAAGACGCAGCGCGTTCGGCTCCACCCCCTCGAAAGAGAGGAGCTTGGCGACGTGCAGGGCAAGACGTTGCTCCACTTGCAGTGTCACTTCGGTATTGACACCCTCTCGTGGGCCGGCCTGGGAGCTGTGGTAACGGGAGCCGATTTCTCCGAAAAGGCGATAGCCCTAGCCCGTTCGCTCAGTGAGGAGATGGGCGTACCGGCCAGGTTCGTTTGCTCCGACCTATACAGCCTGCCCGATACGTTAGAGGGCCAATTCGACATCGTATATACCTCTCACGGTGCGTTGGGTTGGCTGCCCGACATGGGGCGCTGGGGGGAAGTAGTGGCCCACTTCCTCAAGCCTGGCGGTACTTTCTACGTCATCGAGGTTCACCCAACCGCTCAGGTTTTTGATGATGAGCACCCTACCGACCTGGTTCCCAAGTACCCCTACTTCCAGAAAGAGCCTATCAAGCTCGACGTGCAAGGCTCTTACGCCGACCCAACGCACGAGTACCAGGGCGTGGAATACGGTTGGAACCACACGATGGCCGACTATATCAACGCCCTCATCAATGCCGGTTTGCGGATCGAGTTCCTGCACGAGTTCCCGTTTATGGCGTGGCAGGAGTTCCCCTTCATGGAGAGGGGCGAGGACAGGTGGTGGAAGCTTCCCGGGGGCGCGGAGATGATACCGTTGATGTTCTCGATAAAGGCGACAAAGCCGTAGTATGCCATATGAAGGGGCTTTCCTTAGTTGTCCTGGGCATCTTCATGCCGGCCGGCCAGGCGCCCGTGCTTGCTCATGTAGTTGAACTGGGCATGCTCCTGTTGCTGCTTGCCGTCGCTGCGGGCGTGGGGCTGCGCGTCTTGGGCTTCCTGAGAGTTGATCGCGACTTAGGTCACGCCGAGCGGCTCGTGTTCGGGGTGATGCTGGGGTACGGGGCGATCTCCTTCCTCATGTTGGCGGTTGGGCTGCTGGGGCTGCTCTACCTGCCTGTAGTCAATGCTATGCTGCTCGGCCTGGCCATACTCGGCGCCGGGCCGCTCCTCCTCACGCTCCGGGGGGCGGCCCGGGGTGTGCGCCCCGCCCTCAAGGGCCTGCTCTACCTGCCCAACCTCTTTTTGGCGCTTGTTATCCTGATCGTGGTGTTCGCTGCACTGGTCAAAGCGCTGGTTCCCGCCGCCACCCAGGACGACCTGATGTACCACCTGGCCCTACCCAGCCGCTACGTCGCCGACCACCGCGTCAACTTCTACCCCGACAGCACCTATAGCCTGTTCCCGCAGATGATGGAAATGCTGTACACCCTGGCTCTCATGCAGGCCGGCGACAGGTTGGCCGTGCTGATCGCCTTCAGCACAGGCTTGTTGGCGGCTGCGGCAGCAGCCTTGTTTACCCGGAGGTTGCTCGCCGAGAGGGAGGGCGGCATGCGCGCCTTGCCCCTGCTGGTGGCCGCTATCTTCCTCACCACGCCGCTCACCGGCTTCATAATGCGCGCAGCCAACACCGACCTCGCCCAGGCCGCCGCCGAAATGCTCGCCTTCTACGCCTTCTACCTGGCCTTTCGCGCAGGGCCGTTGCCCAATCCGCGCCTGCTAGCCTTATCGGGCATCTGCGGCGGGCTGGCTTTCTCGGTGAAATACTACGGCGGGCTTGTGCCTGGGCTGCTGGGTGTGGCGTTGGCCCTCACGTTGGCCTATCGCCTCTACAAAGGAGCCTCCCCACGAAAGGCGCTCGCTGCACTGCTTGCCTATGCGCTGCCGGGCATCACCCTGGCCGGGGTGTGGCTCCTGCGCAACTTTATCTCCTCCGGCAATCCCGTGTGGCCCGCCGCAGGCCACATCTTCGGCGGCCTCTATTGGTCGCCCGCAGCCGACCCCCAGGCGCTGCTGGGCAACACGCCCGGCCTCAGCCTGGAGAGCCTCGGCACGGTGCTGAAGTTCCGCTTTGATGCAATAGGCCGCGCCCCTTTTTTGCTGGACAACCACCTGTACACGGTAAACCTCGGCCCTTTGCTGATGACGGCCCTTTTGCTGCTGGTGGCGGCAAAGTGGAAGCCGCCCCTGCGCGCACTGTTCGCGCTGGCCTCCCTGCTTTGGCTGGTGTCTATCCCGCTTTTCTCCCGCACCAGCATCCGCTATCTCTCCACTTTCTTCCTGTTCTCGGCTGTGCTGGGGGGCTACGCCGCCGCTTCGGTTGCCGGTAGGATACCCGTGCGCCCCTTGCGCCTCGCCCTGGGTGCAGCCCTGAGCCTGGCGCTGACAGTGCTTTCTCTAGAAATCTTGCTCAGCGCCGGGCCGTACTTACCCACCGCCTTCGCCCTGGACCCGGCCCAGGAAGGCTGCTACTTGCAGGCGCACATGGAGGACTACCCCGTCGTGCAGTATATCGCCGATTCTACGCCTCCGGATGCGGTTATCTACATCTGGGACAGCATCCCGCGCGGCTACCGTGTACCGAGGCCCTACGTTTACGGTCGCCTGGTGCCTGCCTACAGCGGCGTGGGCGCGGATACTGCTGCCTGGCACGCCCGCCTACAGCAGCTGGGCATCACCCATGTGCTGATACACAACCGTGCCGTTCTCGCGCCCACCTATCCGCCCGGCTACGACCCCGACCGCCCCCTGGTGCAGGCTTTGGCCGCCGACTACTTTGGGCCTCCACTCATCGAAGCCGGGGACTACACGCTGTACAAGCTGCGTTAGCAGAGGATAAAGTAGGACAAACAAAAATAAGCCGCAAAGAACCCCTTGAAATTTCCCAGGGTTCCTCTCTTTTCGAGTATGCCGGAGGTAAGTTATGAACGAAACAACACCCATCGGTCCCGTGCCCGGCGCGGCGCATGCGCGCACTAAGATCGTTGCCACAATCGGCCCGGCTTGTTGGGAGGAGGATAAATTGCGCGCACTGCTGGCGGCAGGGGTGAATGTGGTGCGCTTCAACTTCTCGCACGCCGAGCATGAGCCGACCGCCGAGAAGATGGCCCTCATCCGCCGTCTGTCCCAGGAGAGCGACCTCAACGTGGCGATCTTGGCCGACTTGCAGGGGCCGCGAATCCGAGTCGGTGCGCTCTCCTCCGGCGGCGTTATACTCACCCCCGGCACGACCGTCACCCTCAGCACGCAAGCTGGGGGGGCAGGCACAGTCGTGCCTGTGGACTACTCCGGCCTCTCAAGCGATGTTTTCCCCGGCGACACTATCTTGCTGGACGACGGCCTGATAGCGCTCCAGGCTGAGGACCGCGAGCCGGAGGCCGGGCTTATCCACTGTCGGGTGGTGGTGGGCGGCTTGCTGCTTTCGCACAAGGGGATAAACGTGCCCGCCCGCCCTCTGGGTGTGCCTACCATCACCGAGAAGGACCGCCTGGACCTTGAGTTTGCCCTACGGCAGGGCGCGGACATGGTAGCCCTGTCGTTCGTGCGCTCCGGGGGCGACATCGTAGAGGCGCGCAAGCTCATCGCGGGGCAGACCGATAGAGCCGTACCGGTGATCGCTAAGATAGAGAAAGCCTCAGCCGTAGACAACTTCGCCGAGATACTGGCCGAGGCCGACGGGGTGATGGTGGCGCGGGGCGACCTGGGGGTGGAGATGGCCCCCGAACTGCTCCCCGGCATCCAGAAGCGCATTATCGCCGCCGCCAACCTCGCCGGCAAGCCTGTAATTACCGCCACCCAGATGCTCGACTCCATGATACGCAATCCTCGCCCCACCCGCGCCGAGGCTACCGATGTCGCCAACGCGGTGCTCGACGGCAGCGATGCGGTTATGCTGTCGGGCGAAACGGCGGTGGGTAAATATCCCCTGGAAGCTGTGCAGACGATGGCCCGCATCGCGCACGAAGCCGAGCGGCTGTTTGACTACGAGGGCTGGACCGCGCACATGGAGGGGCTGGGAGGCAGAGCGGCCCATGCAGCGCCGGAAAGCGCAGCAGAGCCGGATTATCGCGCTATTACCGAGGTAGTTTGCCAGGCAGCCGACCGGATCGGCGACAAGCTGGGGGCGAAAGCGATCATTGCGCTGACCCGCTCAGGTACCAGCGCACGCATGGTCGCCAAGCACCGTCCGAGCAGCCTATTGATCGCCGTTACCGACAGCCCGACCACCCGCCGCGCCCTGGCCGCCACCTGGGGCGTGCATGCCCTGTTGCTCGACAGCTTCGGCGATACCCTCACGACACTAGCCCAAGCCGAGCGTCTGGCCGCCTCAAAGGGGCTTGTACAGCCGGGCGACCTGCTGGTGTTCACCGGCGGGCTGCCCCAGCCGACGCCGGGGCAAACTACCCTGCTGAAAGTGCAGATAGCGGGGGAGGGCTAGTACTACAACCGCAGTTAGCAAAAACTGATGGCGGAAATCATGATAGAGTTTAGCATGCTATATGTGCGTAATCCCACTCAGCGGGAGTTCACCTCCCTGCGCCAACTACAGCGACATGCTGTCG
>JBBSIX010000222.1:0-5596 GCA_038231875.1 Chloroflexia bacterium
TATATCGTCGAGTTGGCCTCGGTGCTCCAGCGCGCCCTCGACCAGCGCCGTAACGAACCGGCGGGCCTCCTCGCCGAGCGGTTCGGGCAGGGCACCCCCGTCCGCCGCAGGTTCGTTGAACAGCCTGAGCATAACCTCGTCCGGCGTATGCACAGTCGTGTCCAACTCGTAAAGCGTTTGCAGCGCCGTAACGCGGGCTTGTCGTCGTGATGCTTGGGACATTTCAGCTAGAGAATCATGGGTTAGTCGGCCACGTCTTCAATATATATATTGACCACTTGCACAGGCATTCCAACCATCTGGTCGAGGGCTTCACGCACGCGGCGTTGCAGGCTTTGGGCCAGGCGATGCAGGTTGGTGTCAGGCTCTGCTACGATGTAAACGTCGGCGGCTATTGCTCCGTTACGCACCTGGAGGGAAACTCCGGGCGCGCTGCCGGCGTTGGTGCGGCCAAGCACCCGGTTGGGCGGCCTGGAAACGCTGCTCATCTCCGCTACGCCCTTGCCGGAGCGCGCCGTGAGGCTGACTATCATCGCCAGCACGCTGGGGGCGATCCTGATTGTGCCTAGTTTGGTTTCTTGCATAGCCCCTCCCCTTGTGGGCGTTTGGTCCGTGGGCTGCGCTGCCGGACAACTTCAAGACTAATTGAGGTATGGCCATAATTCATTTTCCAAGCGTGCCGTCACGCGGAACAAACCGCCAAACTGCCCTTCTTGGCCCTGATCTGCTCATCCCGCGAGCATGGATAGGCTTTGACAACGTTTATGAGCCTGCCGACGGGGGTCTTGGTGGGGGTTGAGGCCATCCTCAGCAGCGGATGTACCTGGTTGGATCGTGACGCTCATAGTTTGAACACTTATGTTAAGTATACTGTCCAGAGTTAGAGAGGAACTTTGTCGGTAGGTGTGGTTGGGCTACGCTTTGTCGAACACCGCCATTATGACAGTGAGCCTGCCCTCTTCCAGGTTACGACCAAGGCCGGCGACGGCGGGGCCAAACTTGGAGCCTAACAGCAGGTGCAAACCTAGAGTTGGCAGCCCGCCCATCGCGGCGGCTTGGGCTGCGCTCTCCTTGAACCAATCAAGCGCTTGATTTGTCACGTCTACCCACCCCACTTCGTGGAAGCCGGTTTGCGCTAGTAGCGAGCGTACTTCCTCTGGCGAGCGTAAGAAGCTTATCTCCTCTGCTTCAGCCCAGGGCACGGGGAACTGGACTGGCTGTTGAGGCCCTGACATGATTTCGTGCATAACGAGCCGCCCACCTGGGCGCAGAACCCTGTGTATCTCGGCGTACAACTGCTCCTTATCCTCGATGTTCATGGTGCTGTGCTGAGTCCATGCCGCATCGAAACTCTCAGCAGCAAAGGGCATATCGAGCGCGTTACCCACTTTGAAAATAACCTGGTCCCTCAATCCGACACGCTCCGTGAGCGCCTCTCCCACTCGGCAGAACTCTTCGGTGAGGTCCAGCACGGTCACTTTGCACTCGAACTCTGAAGCTAGGATACGAGCAGGCCCTCCCAGGCCACCGCCTACGTCGAGTACGGTCTGACCTTCGTGAAGCCCTGCTATCTGCGCCATCTCCTGAGTGGCAGCCTCGCCTCCTACGTGGAACTGGTCTACTTCGGACAGATCGGAATATGTGATGTTGTTGGGGTCTTTACCTACTGCCTCTAATGCTCGATAAATAGAAGCTAAGGAATCGGGCTTACCATAATGTTGATTGACTGATGTGGCATACTGCTTCTCATCCATTCAGGTAACACCTCCAAGAACTAAACCTCACGAATGGTACGAAATCCTAAACAGGCTTAGAGGCGGCGTGTGAGATAGTATTCAGTTTAGCATTAAAGCATGAATTAAGTAAAGCATTAGTCGCTCTGGTCAGATGTAGGTAATCGCCGGCACCCTCTTTCTTGACGGCATGCAAAAGGGGCCGGCATGTTATGCCGGCCCCGATTTGCTGTGCAGGGAATCTACTGCTGGATAAATACGATTGTGAAGTAGTGCATGCCGTCGGCGCTGACCGCATGGCCTACGCCTACGGAGTTGTAGCGACCGTCCATGATGATAGCCTTGTGCGGGGCGCTGTTGATATAGCTGTCCATGGCGGTCTTGCCTGTCTGGT
This sequence comes from Chloroflexia bacterium, assembly GCA_038231875.1. Taxonomy (GTDB): domain Bacteria; phylum Chloroflexota; class Chloroflexia; order QHBQ01; family JADMIH01; genus JADMIH01. The sequence continues at coordinate 2,128 of JBBSIX010000222.1, forward strand.
CGTCGGGGTAGTTGTTGCGGGCCAGTATTTCGCCGGCGAACTTGTAGCTGATTTTGCGGGCTACCAGCATATCGAGGAACTTCGAGCCTTCCGGGGTGGTGTGGCTGAAATAGTTGCGGGCGGCCATATCGTTGCTGCGGGCGCGAGCGAGGTCGGTGACGCCTGCGTCCAACTTCACCGGGGACAGCCCTGCGGCTGCGCGCTGGTCGTTGACCGACTGCAAGACGTAGCTTTCCAGTTCCGTCAGGCTGACCGACTGTGCGGGTGCGGCCTTCTGCTGTGCGGCGGGTGCGGCGGCGGTGCGGTCGGCCTGAGCGCTGTATGCCGTGCTGCCCAGCAGGGTAAGTTGCACCGGGCGGCTGGGCGACTCCGGGTGGTACTCGAAGCGCGCTCGCTCGAACCACTGCACCGTAAGGCCGTCCTGCTTGAACTCCTCGGAGATCGGGTAGCCGAACAGGGCGATGTCGCCGTTGGCTTTCCAGTAGCTGTAGAACCCACCCGACAGCGAATGTCCTGTCGAGGGAAAGTAGGTGCCGGCCGCTGTAGAAGCAACGGCGGCGACTCGCTCGAACCGGCTGCCCTGGGTCATCTCCACACCCAGGCGGCCCATCAGCACCGGGTAGCTCTGACCGCTTACCTCCGGGTGCCATTCCATACGCACCCGCTCGAAGTACTGAACCGTGCGACCGTTCTCGGTGCGCTCCTCGCTAACGGGGTAGCCCATGAGATTGAGGCCGTACTTGTTGAAAGTGCTGAGGAACTCGCCGCGTACTGTTTTGCCCGTTGGCGAAAAATAGCGGCTGGCGAGCGGTGCGCCGGTGGCCGGCAGCGCTTCTGCGACTGCTGAGTGGGCCTGCACGCTCGTTGTGGCGGCCAGGGGCTGGAAGAGCATCGCCCCGGCGATCAGGGCCGCGCCTGCCGTTTCCAGCAAAGTAGTGCGTATGCTCTTGCGGTTGTTGATTGTCTTTATGCTTCCTGTTTGCTTGATTGACTTGAATAGTGCCTGCATTGTGTCCCTCACTTGGGGCAGCGGGTGCGGGTTGTCTCCTTTAGAACAGCTTCTACCTCTCCTGGTTCAACTGTGTTGTTAGGAAACCCGGGCAACCTGGCTGTCATTGCTCCTGAGAGCTTTAGATCCATCGGCTTTGCGTCCCCACCTTTCGATAGGTTTGCCTTTTTCCGTTACAAAGTTTTAAAGTCGGCGGGTAAAGTAAAAATTTATGATAAGTGCCTGCGCCTATGAGTATTATAAGGTCTGCCGCAGAGATGTGGAATAAGGAAGATGTACTATCTTTAGCCACCTTCTTATGCTAGCCTGGAAGTACGCTTCCGCCCGTAACTCAAAATGAGTAGGACCGGGTTTCGCGGCTTCTTTCCTTCCTTGGGACGTGTTATAATCCGATGTTGCGAAGGAGGTGGACCGTTGAGCCTGATAGAAGATATAGTGCAAAAGACCCTAGATAACATGCCCCCGGACGAGCGCGGTCAACTTATCCTGGGGGTAGTGGAGCGTATGCTTGCCCAGATGAGCGCCGCCGACCGCCTGGCTATAATGGATCATGTAGTTGACCGCTTTATGGACGGCCTATCCTCCGACGAAAAGCAGGCCGCCGTGCGGGAGCTTGTGCCCAATCTGCTTGCCACCCTCATGCGCCACGGCAACATGAACGTGGACGAATTGCTGTGGGCGGCGATGGGTTCGTTGGGCGCGTTGGACGGCGCCGCAGGCACTGATGGAACTGCGCCGGGAGCCGGCCTCAGCGTCCAAGCTAAAGACAGCAGCCGTGATGTTGTATCTGAGTGAGCTTCTGAACAAGACCGTGTACGACAGCCGGCACGAGCCGGTGGGCAAATGCGTTGATGTTTACGTTCATGCGGCGCAGGGATTTCCGCAGGTAGTAGCCCTGGGGCTGCTGCGTAGCGGGCAAGAGTTCCTCATTTCGGCGCTTGAACTGGTGCGGATGGACCGCAAGGGGTTGGCACTTGGAGGGCGGCTGCGCGACCTCACCCTGTACGAACCTACGGGCCGGGAGATCGGCCTGGCCCACAAGGTGCTCGATAAGCAGATCATTGATATTAATGGCAGCCGGGTGGTGCGCGTGAACGACTTGCAATTCGCCTACACCGCCGGGCGCTATCGCCTGGTGGCGGTGGATGCCACACCCGGCGGCCTGGCGCGGCGCATCGGCTTGGAGCGTCCGCTCAACCGGATACTCAAGACTGTAGGCTTCCGCTCGCGAGGCGGCTCGATCCCCTGGGATCGGGTGGACCCCACCGCTATCGGCCCCGCCGGCATACCCCTCAAGGTGGGCCGCAGCGACCTCGCTAAGATGCACCCCGCCGACCTCGCCGATATCGTTGAGCAGCTCGACATCGAGGCGGGCGATTACATCCTCTCCACTTTGGATACGGAGTTCGCAGCCGAGACGTTGCAGGAGATCCAACCGGAGCGGCAGGCCTCAGTCCTGGAAAGCATTGAACCGGAGCGCGCCGCCGACATCCTGGAGGCTATGGACCCCGACGAGGCAGCCGACGTGTTGGGCGACATCTCGCCCAGGCGCGCCGCCGACCTGCTCAGTCGTATGGACCAGGAGGATGCCGAGGATGTACGCGAGTTGCTGCTCTACCCGGAGAACAGCGCCGGTGGTGTGATGACCACCGAGTTTATCTCCATACCAGTCGGCTTGACCGCCGAGGAGACAATCGAGCGGCTGCGCGACTTGTCGCCCGACGCCGAGACCATCTACTATCTCTACGTCACCGACCCGGCTGAAACGCTGCTGGGGGTGATCTCGCTGCGCGACCTGATAGTGGCGAAGCCCGGTACGCCGGTGGACAAGTTCATGGTCACACCCTTTATCAGCGTGCCTGCCGACCTGCCGAAGGAAGATGTGGCCGATGTGATTGCCAAGTACAACCTGCTGGCCCTGCCGGTAACAAACAGTTCGGGTAAGATACTGGGCATCGTGACGGTGGACGATGCTATGGAGTGGCGCTCTCGCTAAAAGCGGGCAAAACGCTGGGCGATCCTCCAGCCGGGGCGAAAGTCCTATATAATAGGGGTAGTTACACCACCTGTTTGTATAGCTCAATAGCGAGCCGGAACGAGTATATTAGTGATGGAAGAAAATAGACCAATTGCGCGGTTCGATGACCGCACCGGCGCGGGTCGCCAACTGGCGGCTTATCTCAAGCGTTTCATAGAGGGCCAAGACTCGGTTGTGTTGGCGATACCGGTGGGCGGCGTGCCGGTGGCGGCGGCTATGTCGAGCGAGCTAAACTTGCCGCTCGACCTGATTATCTCCCGGCGGATTGTGGCTCCGGGCGTGGTCAGCGACACCGGGGAGGAGAACCTGGGAGCTATCACCCCCGACCGGACGCTGGTGGTAAACGCCGAGCGTGCCGAGCAGTTGGGCGTCACCGCCGAGCAGATAGAGCAGCTTTCCATCGCAGTATGGGCCGATGCCCA
>JBBSIX010000223.1:0-5576 GCA_038231875.1 Chloroflexia bacterium
GTTAATCTTATCTAGCAATCAAGGTATCAATATAGCTATTATACTACCCACACCTGTTCAAAACCTAACCTCAATGTTCCTGCCCTTTTGAGACGCGCTCCAGACTGCCCAAGTATCAGGGCGCGGTAGTAAGGGTCGGGCGAGGCGAGGCAGTGACTTGCACGAGGGGCTGTCCGTCAGGGGTGGCTGTAGCGGCGGTTATGGCCGGTGTGGCTGTGTGCGTGGGCAGGGTTGTGTGAGTGGCGGTGGGCGTGCGGGTGCGGGTAGTCGTCGGCGTCGGTGTTGAGATAAAGGTGGCGGTAGGCTGAGGGGTGCGGGTCGGGGCCGTAGAGGTCGGCGTGGGCGTGGGTACGAATGCTGTTGCCGTATCCGGAGGAGTGGGCGTATCGCTTGGCAGGGGTACGACGGCAGGGACGGTGGTTGTAGGCGGCACAGGTGTTGCGGTGGGCAGGGGCGTGCTGGTGGGCTCGCGGGTGGGAGTGAGGGTCGGGGGCACGGGGGTCGGCGGGATGATCGTCACGCTGATCCTGCTCTGTGAGACTCGCTCGATCTGAATGCCGTCGGGCACTTGCGTTTGTACGTCCAACTCAAGAGTGCCCGACTCGCGGCCTCCCACGTCTACAAAGGCTTGCACATCGGTAGGCTTTAGGCTCTGCAACTGCGCGAAAGTGCCCTTAAGCGTTACGTCCAACTGGTTCGGGGAAAGCACAGAGGTCGCGCCCGGCGGCAAGCCCTTGACCGTTGGGGCCACCGACAGGTCTATAGTGCTGGACAATTCTTCCACCTTTACCGTGACGCTGATCGCCCGCGTCTGGCCCGGATAAAGCTCTACATCGGGGGGCAGCACCAACTCTGTAGTGGTCACTATAGTGCTTGTGGTGCCCGTTATCTCCACAGGGTTTGTACTAAGCGACTGCAACTTCTCCAACACGTCGGAGGAGCAGCAGACGGTGGCGGTGTTGGGGTCGTAGCTGATGGAAGACACTCTGTAGCCGGAGGCCGGCTGCCCGGTAAGGGGCACGGAGACCGGGACCGTCTTGTAAATAAAGAGCAGCTTTATCGGCACCGACACCTGGACAGTGGGCGGGTCGAACGTTATGCCTTTTATCTCTTTTCCTTCGGCGTCCAGGGCGATTGGCGACTTCAAGCCCTGCTGTGTGGCGGTCTTTTCGTCTATATCCACCCCAAGCGCTATTTTCTTGATCCGGTCGATGGCGTCCTTCGAGCCGGTGGCGCGCACTTTGTCCGGCTCCACTTGCGGGGTCTCATACTTGAAGCCGAAGGCCGGCTTGCCGCTCAACTGCACCTGTACCGTGTAGACCTGCGTTACCTGCACTTCCAACTGCACCTGCACGTTGTGGGGGTCGGTGTTGGCGCTCAGGCTGCCTGGGGGCGCGCCGGTCACTTCTACCTGCACTGGAACCTCGTGGACGCCGGCTTCCAGATTGGCGAGGTCAATAAATGGGTGTACATCGGACTGGCGCAGGTTGCTCATCAAGTTTAGGGGAGCCTGCACAGTGGTGTTGACGGCGGGCACGGTGCTGATAACTTTCAGCCCGCTGCCGGCACCCCTCAGGTCCACAGAGAGGTCTTTGAAAGTAGTGGTCTGCGCCGGATTCTCCAGGTTCACCACATAGAACCAGAGCAGGATCGCCAAAACGAACGACAGCACTACGCGCCCCACCTTTTCGTCGAGGCGCACTTCAGGCACGGACCGCCGCAAGAACTCGAAGCGTCGTTTGGCGCGGGTACCTCCGCTTGTGCCTGCGTCAATAACCGTCGTTACGTTGGCGGGAGTTGCTGCTGTTGAGCCGCCTTGAGGTGCACTGAGCAACTCGTCCGGGTCGGCCACCACTGCCGAACCTACGAGACGCCCCTGGTCAGGCTCCGGCTGGGCGGCGCGCTCCTCGACCAAGGCATCACGCCTGGGTTGTTCCTCTTCACGGGCTGTTCGGCTGGATTGCTCGATCTTCATTAGTGCATCTATTATAACGCACTTATGCCTCTGAGGTTGGATGTTTGCGCCGTATCTTCTGGGAACTCGGGCTTTATGCCTTTCCCAATATGTAGCGCTCTATTACGTCGGCGGCTCCGTCCTCGGCGATGGGCAGGCAGACGCTACGGGCGATGTCCAGCACCGCTTGTGGGGCTGTGGGCATGGCGAACCCATAGCCGGCCCACTCGATCATGTCGAGGTCGTTATGGCCGTCGCCTATCGCCATAACATTATCCCGGTTCAGGTGCAGTGACCCTGCCAGCGAGGCCAGCGCCTTGCCTTTTGAACAGTCTTTGTTGGTAAACTCGGTGAAGCGAGGGTGCGACTTTATCACTTGCAGGTGTCTGGCGAAGATGAGGCTAAAGTCGGCCAGCACGCCGTCGGTCACATCGGGGTCGGTGACGATGACCATCTTGGTCAGTTCCGGCCCGCCCTGTGCATCCAGCCAGTCATGGAGATCGCCCACCTCGGAAACGTGTAGGTCTCGGTTGATCTGAGAGTAGAACAGGGCTTCGGGGGTCATGCGGGCGACGTAGAGCTTGTCGTCCAGATAGACGTTCAGGTGAAGCCCCAGCCGGTCAACCTCGTCCATCACGGCGTGGGCGAGCAGCGCGGGCACCGTTTTGTGGAGGAGTGTTTCGCCCGTGCGGTTGTCGCGGATCAAGGCGCCCTGATAGCAGATGATCGGCGCATTGACGCTGAGATCGCCGGCCACCTGCGCCGCCGAGGTGTACATTCGCCCTGTGGCGATTGTTACCAGCACGCCCCGCTCCTGGGCTGCGCGAATAGCCCGGCGCGTCTTCTCGGAGATGAGCAGGTCGTCGCCAAAGATCGTGCCGTCCAAGTCGAGCGCCAGCAGCTTTACAGTCATTTTGTCTTTACCACCACAATCCTATCGTAGCCCGCAAGGTCTTTATGTACTTGCACCGATGCACCGGGAAAGGTCGCTTGCGCCAATTCGCGCACCAGCGTGCCCTGCGAATGGGCAGTTTCCATGACAACAGTGCCGCCCGGCAGGAGAAAGAGGGGCGCCTCCTTTAGAAATCGTCGAATAGTATCCGCGCCGTCCGCACCGCCGCCGAACACCGCCGCCTGGGGTTCCCAGACGGCAACGTCGGGTGCTGCCTCACCGGGGGGCACGTAGGGCAGGTTGGCCGCAATAACGTGGACGGCAGAGGGCAGAGGCTGAAGGAGGTCGCCCAGCAGAAGGACGGTTCTATCTTCCACTTCGTGCCTCCTACAGTTTTCCTGGGCCACTGCGAGGGCCTCAAGGGAGATTTCGGTGCCGTACCCACGCACGTAAGGACGATTAGCCAGCACTGCCACCAGAATAGCCCCGCTGCCCGTACCGATATCAGCCAATTGGCGTATTTCGCCTTTGGGCAACGCTTCCAAGCAGGCTTCGACAATGCTCTCGGTTTCGGGGCGTGGCACCAGCACATCGTGTGTTACGACCATGTCGAGTCCGTAAAACTCTTTGTGGCCGGTCAAGTATGCCACAGGCTCACCCAACAAGCGGCGCTCGATCAACGCCCGGAACTGCGCCGCATCTTCGTCGGACAGCGGGTCGTCTCGGCGGGCGAGCAATCGGGCACGGCTCAAGCCGGTGACGTGGGCGAGCAGCACCTCGGCATCGAGTTGAGGGCTGGTAGAAGTCGGGGAGAGGGCGCGCCTCGCCGCCGGCAAAGTGGAGCCTATGCTTGCCGCCGGAGACACACTCAAACCGCGAAGGCCGGTAAGTTCAACCACGCTCGCAATAGGGAGAACCTCGTCTACTCGTCGCCCGCCAGCCCCTCGGCGCGGAGCCTGTCGGCCTGGTCGGTGAGGCGCAGGGCCTCTACGATGGCGTCTATATCGCCTTGCAGCACGCGGGGTACGGAGGGAACCGTCAGCTTGATGCGGTGGTCGGTTACGCGGTCATCGGGGACGTTATAGGTGCGTATCTTCTCTGAGCGGTCGCCCGTGCCCACCTGCTGCCGGCGCTCGTCCCCAAGCTCCTGTTGGCGCCGAGCCAACTCCAGGTCGTACAGCCGGGTGCGTAGCACCGTCATCGCCTTCATTTTGTTCTTGAGTTGGCTCCGCTCGTCCTGGCAGGTGACTACGATGCCGGTGGGCATATGGGTGAGCCTGACCGCCGAGTCGGTGGTGTTTACGCTCTGGCCGCCGTGCCCGCCTGCGCGGTACACGTCGAGCTTTATATCTTCATCGCGCAGTTCTACGTCCATCTCCTCGGCTTCAGGCAGCACCGCAACGGTGGCCGTAGAGGTGTGGATGCGCCCCTGCGACTCGGTGACTGGGACCCTCTGCACGCGGTGAGTGCCGCTTTCGTACTTGAACTGGCTGTAGGCGCCATCGCCGCGCACCTCGAAGATAATCTCCTTGAAGCCGCCGGAGTCGCTGAGGCTGCTGGAAAGCATTTCGGTCTTCCAGCCCTGCTTGTCGGCAAAGCGAGTATACATGCCGTACAGGTCGCCCGCGAACAGGGCCGCCTCATCGCCGCCTGCTCCACCCCTTATTTCTATGATCACGTTCTTCGAGTCGTTGGGGTCCCTGGGCAGCAGGAGACGCTTGATCTCTTCTATCTGCTTTTCGAGTTGAGGTTGCAACTCCTCGATTTCCAGGCGAGCCATTTCGATCAATTCAGGGTCGGTAGCGTCGTCGGCTATCTGTTCCGCGTCGCTAATGTGGCCTCTTACCTCCTTGTACGCTCGATAAGTATCCACAAGGTCGGTGAGTTCGGCGCGCTCGCGGCCAATCTCCATCAACCGCCTGGGATCGGTGGCGACTTCGAGCTGCGCCATCAGCCCCTCAAGCTGTGCGTACCTCTCCTCTATGCTGTTTAGCTTACCTTCCAAGCCGTCTGTTCTGTCTGCGATCATCTGCTGTTTATATCCCATCGCGGCGCTACGCCGCTGTGTTTGCCGAGGCTAACGATCTATCTAATGCTGAAGTGTCCGTATAACGAACAAATGGCTCACTCAGTAAGACGAGTCAGCCTTCTTCGTACCTGGTTTGGGGTGGAGATGAAGGGACTCGAACCCTTGACCCTTACACTGCCAGTGTAATGCTCTCCCAGCTGAGCTACATCCCCAGGTGTCGTCGCTCTCGCAAGCCGACCGGATTCATTATAACCCACCTGCTGCTTTCACGTCAAGCCGAATCGGGCTGGTGATTACCCACATCTTAGCTACACCGGGCTGCCACGTCGGGCAAGTACTCCCATCCTTCACTTTGTATGCCTCACGTAGTGAGGAATCAGTGCGCCTGTATGACAGTAGGCATATACATGAATCGGTGCGGAATAACACAGAGCAGGTATTCCACCATCCAGAATCATGCTCCACCCGCTGATTCCGAACGTAGTGAGGAATGACAAAGTGTAGTGAGGATGAGCGTAACCAGTGTGGTTGCGCTTGTTGTTCTGCCTAAAGATGGGGGTAATCACCAGGAATCGGGCCGGCGAGACTACCAGCCTACCTAAGCAATATGGCCGGACCACACCGCGATACTCATTTTCGTGTTCATACTTGACGTTAACGTCAGGGTTAGATATACTTCTTACTATGCAGACCGAGATAGA
>JBBSIX010000224.1:0-5567 GCA_038231875.1 Chloroflexia bacterium
ACGCCCATCTCACGGGCCACCTGCATCAGCGCCTCGGCCAGCCGGTAGAGGCCGCCCTGTATGTAGAAGCCGCCACCTGCCATCTCGATGTAGGGTATCATCGCCAGGGTAGCCGGAGCTTTGTAGGGCGACGAGCCATTATACGTGGCATAGCGGTCGAAAAGCTGCACCATGCGCGGGTCGTGGAAGAAGCGGCGCACCGCTCGGTGCATGCTCATGTGGGCGTCTATTCTAAGCAGGTCGAACGCTCGGCGCGACAGGAGGTCGAGCAGGCGGGGTCTCTCCCTCATCAAGAACACCGGCCCCGCCCGCTCAAAGAGGGAGCGCGAGTAGGCCAGGAAGCGGAACAACCCCGTAACATCATTGGGCGCGAAGTTGCCCACCTCGGACACCAGTTTGGGCAGCTGCGTAGAGATATCAAGGCCCGAACCGTCGGGGTAACGGTAGCGGCAAATCGGTTCCAGCGGTTCGAGGGTTAGGTAGTCTTCCATGCGCCGCCCGGCGGCATGAAAAGTGTCGGCAAGCACCCCCGGCAGCGTAACCAGCGACGGCCCGGTGTCGAAGCGGAAGCCGTCTTCCTCCAGGATGTTGAGCTTGCCGCCCGGCGTGTTGTTCTTCTCGATCAGCGTCACCCTGTGTCCCAGGGCCGCCAGCCTCACTGCCGTGCCTATCCCACCCAGTCCGGCCCCTACTACCGCTACGTGGCTCATAGGGGTGGCGCGAGTTGAGAGAGTTGCATGGCCCCCTCTATGGCATCCAGGTCTATTTGGCTGTAGCTGCTGACGAGCACGTTTGCCTGGGAGAGGTCTTGCTCTTCGTTGAAGCCGTTGCGGAAGCCGATGCAGAACATGGCGGCGTTGCGGGCCGACAGCACACCGTTGCGCGAGTCCTCCATCACGACACAGCCCTTAGATGGCACGCCGAGCCTGCTTGCGGTCAGCAGATAAATCGCCGGCGAAGGCTTGCCCGCGCCTCCCTCCAACTCGTCCGCGCTTACTACCGCTCTGAAGCTGCCGCGCAGGTCGAACCTGTCGAGCACGATATTTATCCAGGCGCGCGGCGAAGATGAGGCCAGGGCAATAGGCGTGCCCCGGTTCTCCAGTTGGGAAAGCAACTCTGTAAAGCCGGGGATGATGGAGGCTTTCTCGCCGTAAATCTCCTCTGCCATGCCGTGATACAGCGCCAGAAAATCCTCTTTGGGGCGCCGCAGGCCGTACTCCTCTGTGAGCATGCGGTACAGGTCGTGTATGCTCAGGCCGATGATTTTCCCCTGGTCATCGGGTCTCCAGCCGGGCACGAGGGACTTGAGGAAGAACCCTTCCAGGCTTTTCCAGTGCCGCTCACTGTCCACAATTACGCCATCCATATCGAAGATAAAAGCGTCCACTAAGCGCCGATCTCCTGTAAGGCGGTATACACGCGGTAGGTGTCGTCGCCGTGACACACCATCGTTACCTGCTTGACCGACCGAGGGTCGCCCTCCGGGAACAGTTTTATCTCTCGCAAGGCGATGGGCGCGGCTCGCTCAACCGGGAAACCGTACACACCTGTGCTGATAGAGGGGAAGGCGACGGTCTCGATGCCGTATTCATCGGCCAGTTGCAGGCTGTTGCGGTAGGCGGCGGCAAGCAAAGCCTCCTCGCCACGCCGGCCGCCTCGCCATACGGGGCCGACTGTGTGGATCACGTGCCTGGCGGGTAAGTTGTACCCGCCGGTTATGCGGGCTTCGCCGGTGGGGCAGCCCCCCAGCAGGCGGGTCTCGGCCAACAGTCCAGGCCCTGCCGCCCTGTGGATCGCCCCATCTACGCCCCCGCCGCCCAACAGCGAATTGTTGGCCGCATTCACTATAGCGTCCACCGCAAGTCGGGTAATATCACCTTTGACGATCTTTATCTTGTCAGTCATAGTAGGGCAGCTTTAGTCAAACCAGGGGGATGTTCGCAAAACGCGGGCCTTCCTGCTGCGGGCTTCCTCTTTGCGCTTCTTGCGGCGGCCTTGCTTACTCTTTGTGCCTTGTTGGGCGCGGGCTTCTTCGGTGAGGAAGCGGGCGTTCGGCTTCGGCTCCACCCCGGAGCCGTATTTGTTTGCGTACACCTGGGTGAACTCGGCCCCCAGAAAGAGTATTTGCGCCGAGTAGTATATCCACACCAGGATGATGACCAGGGAAGCCGCCGCCCCGAAAGCCGAGCCGACGGTGCCCAGGCTCAGGTAGATGCCCAACGCTATCTGGCCCAGTATAAACAGCACCGCCGTCACCACCCCGCCGATGAGGGCGTCTTTCCAGGCAAACTCTACATCGGGCAAGAACTTGAAGATCGCCGCGAACATCAGGCTGACGACAGCCAGCGTGATAACATAGTTGACGATGTTCCACAGCAGCGCGCCGCCCGGCAAGTTATTGCTCAAGAACGGCCCCAGCGCCGACAACGCCGCGTTGACCACCAGCGACACCAGCAGTAAAAAGCCCACCACCAGCAGCATCCCAAACGATAGCACGTTGTTCTTGATGGCAGCGCCGATACCGCCGCCGGATTTCTTTTCTACCTCCCAGATGGTGTTGAGCGCATCTTTCAACTGGTTGAACAACCCAATCGCCCCCAGCAGCAGGGTAGCCAAACCGATGATTGTGGCGATAATGCCGGCAGCCGGTTTATTGGCACTCTGTATCATCCCCTGGATGAGGGCGGCGGAGTCCTTACCGAGTACACCTTGAAGGGTGTCGGTAATCTTCCCTTGCGCCGCCTGGCCGCCGAACGCCAGACCCGCGATGGCCATCACCACCACCAGGATCGGCCCTATCGAGAAGATCGTATAGTAGGCCAGCGCCGCCCCAAGCCTGGAGGCTTTGTCCTCCGTCCAGTCCTCGAAGGTCTCTTTTATCATTGTGATTATAGAGTTGTTCACGTGTGCTCCTTCTCGCATGCCCGACTCTGATCCGGCTTTATCGGAACCAGGGTGAAGTCTTGATCGTGCGCCGGCTGCCGGCTTTGCCGGCCTTGTGTGGGATGCCTTGCTTGGCGCGGTCTGCGTCGGTGAGCCTTACCGCATTTTCATCGGGCTTGACATGCGTGCCGAGCGAGCGTGCATACGCCTGAGTAATTTCCGCCCCTGTGAAGAAGATGATCGCCGAGTAGTATATCCACACCAGTATTACAATCACCGAACCTCCCGCCCCGTATGATGTGCCTAGGCTTCCGCTGCCGAGATACAGGCCCAGGAGGAGTTGCCCTATAACAAAGAGGAGCGCGGTGATGATCGCCCCAACCCACACATCTTTCCAGCCGATCTTGATGTCGGGCACATACTTGAACAGCAGTGCGAACATCAGGGTGATAATGCCCAGCGTAACGGCATAGTTGACAGTGTTCCACAGCAGCGCACCGCCCGGCAGAGTACCGCTCAAGAACTTGCCCAGGGCCGACAACACCGCACTGACCACCAGCGACACAAGCAGTAGGAAGCCCGTGCCCAGCACCATCGTGAAAGATAAGAATCGCTCCCTTACTATTTGCATGAAGCCCATCCCAGGCTTAGGCTTTACTTCCCAGATAGTGTTAAGCGCGTCCTTGAGTTGCCCGAACACGCCTGACGCTGCAAACAGGAGGGTGACTACGCCAATGATCGAGGCAATAATGCCGGCTCCGGGCTTGGCGGCAGTCTCGATAGCCTTACTGATAGCGTCCGCCCCGCCTGAACCTACGAGGGAACCTACCGTTTCTACAACCTGTGCTTTTACACCCTCCCGGCTGAAAAATTGTCCGGCGATAACTGTAGCGATCAGCAAGAGCGGGCCAAGCGAGAAGATGGTGTAGTAGGCCAACGCTGCGCTCAGGCGGGGCACTTTGTCCTCGCCCCAATCTTTGAAGACGGCCTTTGCCAGGTCCTTTATTTTCGCGAAGTTCATGTGAGGCTCCTTGTGAGACGAGGTGAGACGAGGTAGCTGTATGCAAAAGGTGTGCCTTGCGCGGGCAATCGGGCGCATGAAGGTGGTAGTACCTGCTAACCCTTGAGCGCGATCCTCCTTACAGTCTCGTACAGAGCCTTCAGGCCCAGTTCGATGTTGGAGAGGGAGATACGCTCGTCGTGGGCGTGCATCAGGTCGGAGGGAGCAGCATTCGGTTCATCGCGCATGAGGCCGAAGCCGTAAACGTTTACGCCGAGTGGCTCGGCAAAGCGGGCATCGCTGGCCCCGGTTGCCATGTAGGGCACAAGGCCGCCCCCGGTCAAGCCCTGGGTCACTTCTTTCATGATCTCGAACAGTTCGGTATCGAAGCTGCTGGCCGAGCCGGGCCAGTACTCATACACGTCCACCTCCACCTCATCCCCCACCACTTCCTTAATTTTCATCGCAAAATCGGTCTTGGTGACGCCGGGCAACACCCGCCCGTCCACGCTTGCTTCAGCTGTCGAGGGTATGACGTTGATGCGACTGCCCGCCGCGTGCAACATGGTGGGTGTGGCGGTGTCGCGCAGTTGGGCGTTCAGAGCCAGTTTCATCGTAGGGGAGAAAGGGGCGTTTTCGAGGGCCAACTCGAATGTCCACTCGTTGAACAAATCCTCGATCAACCTATCGCTGTTCAATTCGCCTTGCAGCACCTCCTCCAGCATACCGCGCACCGTATCTGTAGGTCGGATAGGCATAGGATGATTGCCGAGCCGTTCGAGGGCTGCCCCCAGCTTGACGAGGGCGTTGTCGTTATGGGGGCGCGAGGCGTGGCCCGGCGAGCCTTGCGCCCTGATGTGAAAGCGGCACGCCCCTTTCTCGGCCACCCGGCATGGGAAGAACGACTTGCCGTGTACCTTCATCTCGCCGCCCCCGCCTTCGCTCAAGCCGTACTCGGCATCGAGCCACTCAGGCATGTGCTCGGCGATCCAGCGCATGCCCATGTAGGAGCCGTCCTCCTCGTCAGCCGTCGCCAGCAACACCACATCGCGTGTGAGCGGGGCTTGGGTGCGGGCCAGTTCCAGGAAGATCGTCAAGTGCCAGGCGGTCCACTGCTTCATGTCCACCGCGCCTCGGCCCCACACGTACCCACCTTCCAGGTCGCCCGAAAAGGGGCCGTGCGTCCAGCGTTCCGCCTCGGCGGGTACAACATCGGTGTGCGACATCAGTAAGATGGGGCGCTGAGTGCCGTCGCCCGGCAGCACGGCGCGCAAGTTGGCGCGCCCCGGGGCGGTTTCCAGTATCTCCGAGTCCACCCCCGCCGCCGCCAGTTGCCCGCGAATATATTCGGCGGCCAGGAGTTCGTTGCCCGGCGGGTTGCCGGTATCGAGCCGGATCAGAGCTTGCAAGTGCCGCACGCACTCGTCAAGGAGAGTTTTGTAGGCGGCTTCTGAGATGTCGGACACAGTGGCGCTTCCTTCGAGAATTGTGTTGAGCCGGCGCAGCTAGATCGAACCGGCGGTTCGCCTCAGCCTCGTCAGGGCTGCCAGCCATTATACCGGCTCAGAGGCCAGGTGACTAGCCCCTTCTTCTACGTAAGTGCTCAGACCTGGGGTGCTGGGGCGACGCCCATGACGGGGTATGAGCGAAGCGGGGGGCGGGGTGTCCCCTGTTCTTCCCCTAT
>JBBSIX010000225.1:0-5565 GCA_038231875.1 Chloroflexia bacterium
GGTGGAAATCGCCCGCGTTCCCGTCGGCGCGAAGGGGCTTCTGCACACAGAGCCGCCGCGGGTTGATGCCGAGCGACTTGGCGCGCGCACAGTCGGCCTCTATCAAAGCGGGGTCGAACTTGTCGTCCTCCCACAGCATCCAGGCTCGGTCGGTCGGCCCCTCATAGTTGGCCCCGACTACAAAGAACGGCTTGCCGGCACGCGGGGTGATCCACTGAGTTTCGGGCGCAACCTGAGCCGAGGCCCTGGGCGCTGCGGTCTGCGGCAAGGCCACCAGGCAGACCGCCAACACCACAAGCGCGATGAAGGGCAGGGCGGCGGCTTTGAGAAAGTATGCTGTAGAACGGGACGTATTCATAGGCGAAAGTCTGTACTCCTCTGAAAACAGAGTAGGGGCACGGCGCGCCGTGCCCCTACGAACGCGCACATTTTCATTGTCGGTTGTGGCATGAGGGCCATGATTACTCAGAATGATTGGATAGGTGAGTAGGTGAGTACACGAGCGCCTGCGCGCAACCGGCAGATGCTATTATAACGGAAGCAGCGGTTCCAGGTTTTGTCGCTCAGAGCGCACAACGACAAAGCCGGGTGGGGAACGCCGGGCCGGTCAGCCTTATTACAACACAATTGCGGGTGCGGAGAGGGGGTTATCCACGCCAGGGTAGACAAGCCCGGCAGCCGTGCAAGCAAAAAGGGGAACCCTTGTTTGCTGTGGGTTCCCCTTTTGCCGAACTCTTTAGCCTCTAACGTGTGCGGCGACTAACAGCCCGGTAAGCCTGCTCAAAGTAGCGAGAGGCCTGTTCATGTTGGCCTCGGCCCGCCAGCACCCCTGCGTATCGCTGGTAGATGTCGCTGCCCAACTCACTGCCCTCGCTCGAGGCAGGCAGCGAATTGATCGCCTCCTTGAACAGTTCATCCGCCCTTTGCTCATCCTCGCGCTGAGAGGCTATCTCGCCGGACAGGGCGAGGCAGCCCGCCAGCACGCTTGTTGCAGCGCCCCGGCTGCGCGCAATGGTTGAACTACCTTTGGCGGCTTTGCCTTTTGCCTTCTGCTCACCCCGGCGGGCCACTGAGCGGGCCAGCTCAACAGCCTCGTCCGCCCTGCTCTGAGCTCCCTCAAGATCGCCTTTCTTCATCGAGAGGCGTGCCAGGTTGGTCAAGGCCACTGCGCGGTCCATTTCCGAGTTCAAGCTCTCGGCGAGGTTCAGACTGCGCTCCAGGTACTCCTCAGCCGCAGCAGTGTCGCCCATATCGAGCAGGATGTTGCCGTACCTGCTCTCCATCCTGGCGACCATCTGTAGATTGTCCAGCCCTTCGTAGAGGCTGAGGGCTTTGACGGCGGCGGCCATGCCGGCGGAATAGTTCTTCTCCTCACCCCTGATCGTGGAGACCTTCCAGAAAAGGTCGGCCTGCCGCTCCATATTGCTCAATTCGTTCAACAAGTCCAGGCCCATCTTGTAGGTGGCGACAGCCCGCTCATCGTCGCGCAATGCCCAGTAGTCGGAGGCGATCTGATTAAGCACACGCAGCTTGAAGTTGGGGTCGTGTACCAGCCCGGCATCTACCGCGTCAAGGCACTGCTTATGCTGCTCAAGCGCGGAGATAGGCTGGTCGGCCTGATAGTAGATAGTGCCCAGGGTGAGGCGCAGCCGCTCCTGAGCATCATGATCGTTCATGCGGCCGGCCAGTTGCAGGCCGTTCTGGGCATACTCAAGCGCCTCGGTGACATTATCCACCTGGACAGCCGCCGACGCCGCCAGATAGTAGACCCGCAGCAGTTGGCTCACGCTCAGGGGGCGGTAAGCGCCGGTTGCGTCAGCTGTGCCGGAGGCGTTTGAGCCGCCGTTCTCTGCACTCAGGAAGGGTCGCAGAATGTCGAGCGCCTGACTTGGGTGGCCTGTATAGATAAAGACTTCAGCCTGAGAGATTTGCATGTCGCGCTGCATAGGGTCGAAAGGGCCATCTCCTCCCGCGCCCGCGCGCACACCGCGCCGCCTTCTCACGCGCCTGGGCATGGTTTCAAAGTCGGCAGGCGCAAAGCCGGGCGCATCGGGGTCGAGCAGCGTCCCCGCCGGCACCTCCAACCGAGCGGCCATCCTCTGCAAAGCCTCAAGCGAAGGCCGGGTCTTGCCCTGCTCGATAGCTGAAATGTAGCTCTTCGAGTAGTCTTCCCCTGCAAGGTCCTGTTGTGTTAGTCCAAGCCTGGTTCTCAATTGCCGTATACGCTGTCCTAAGACACGTGCCGATAAAGTTGTAAGCATGTTACCCCCTTTAGATATGTATATTATCACTACGATATTACGATAGTGTACTATATCTGGATTGATACAATGGTAACGAACAGATTAGTGATTACAGCAGGCGTGTGTCCTGCCCTCGTGTAACAATCCACATTTCATAGTAGTCACTAAACAAAATGCGGAGTCAACTAAGAAATGGGGATCGGGCGTTGCGGTATTATATCATAATCTAAACAACTTGCCTAGTAGCAATTGTTAATTTTGCCAATAGATTTAGAGTCTGCCGGCATCAGGTGTTGGCGGCTGTCGGCGCCCGCTTGAACCTATGGGTTATGGGGTCAAAAACAGCTACAGCAAGCACGTAAGGGCTATCTCACGCCAACAAGGGCCACGATAGAGCAGTTTCGTACTCTATCGCAGCCCTCGTCTTGTCGGCAGCGTCTGTTGTTCTTATTCAACCGCGAAGTCGGACATCAGCGCAGGGGCGGCAGTGTCGAAGCCTACAACGTCCAGCATACCCCCATCGTCGGCGTCGGCGATAGAGAAGTCGTTGGAGGTCATAGCCACCACGATCATCTTGGCCGGGATGCCCATGCGCTCGCGGTACTGGCGGAGGGCCTGGGCGGGGTGTATGTCGCCATACCAGGTCTCCGAGTCGGTGTAGATCACGAACAGATCGCACTCGATGCGCTGCTTGAGCGCCCAACGCATCGGCAGCGAACAGTCTGTGCCGCCCATCGGTATGCCGCTTACCAGCTTGACCACATCGTCCAACCTGCTACGCGGCGAGATTTGCAGAGGGGTCAAGCCGGGATCACCGCCGCCCCACTGTCCGCCGTAAACGCCTGCGGAAGGGGCCGAGAAGGCCACAAAGCTGTGCTGCGGTTCGCCGGCCGCCGTGACCAACGACATCGCCGCGCTCGCCAGCCTGGGGGTGAGGCCCGGCACGCCCGCCACTGTGCCGGCCCCCATCGAACCCGACACGTCCAGGGCAAGCAACCAACGCTTACCTGTGGAGGGCACGTTGCCGAACGCCTTGTAGAACGCCCCATCCAGCGCATCCACTATCTGCCCTACAGGTTGCCAGGAGGTGCGACTCCGCACTCCCCGGCCCGCACCGTAAGTGGTCAGGGCGGCCAGCAGCTTGATCGGGTGCATACGCGAAGCACGCAGCCTCTCCTCGTCGGCAAACTGCTCCGTTACGCGGCGGGTGGCGCTGCCTAGCGACGTGAGCAACCCTACGCGAGTCATCGTCGCCAGGTTACGCACAGTCGCCTCCATAGGCATCCGCTCAAGCAGCGCCTCCCACACAGAAGGCTCGTTGAGCCACTGAGTGGGTACGGCCTCGCGGGGCAGGTCATAGTCGGTGATAAGCCGGCAGACCTCGCCTGCGTTAGCTGCCCGCTTGGCCTGTTCGAATGCCCACACCTGGCGCAAGGCAGGGTCGGGGTGCGGCTCATCGCCCACCCAGTCCCAACCGTTGACCATCCAGTAGTAGAGCGCGCGGTGCTGATCGTCGTCCGGCCTGGGGTGGGCCAGGCGAAGCAGGTCGCGATGGCTCCAACCGTCGCGGCTCTGGTACTTAATCGCCTGGTATCCCAGCTTGGCGGCGGGCATGGCATACCAGCCGGCCACTGCCTGGCGCAAACCGCGACCCCAGCCGCGCATGCCGTCCACGAAGGCGGTGAAGTGGAACAGGTGGATCCCAGTGCGGCACACCTGCGGCAACGCCTCGAAAGCCGCCCGCTTAGTGGCGTCGTTGCCTTCGGTGGCGCATAAGGCCAGCGCAAAGAGAGCCGGGTCGTTCTTTGGAGCGCGACCGGAGGTGGAGACCTGGACGATGCGAGCCACCACGCGCGGGCCGTCCTCGTAGATGCACCGCTCTACGGCCTGGGCATCCTCGCGAGTAAGTGGGCGCTCGGCTATGTAGTAAGTTCCCCCTTCGCTGCCCAGGATGAGAAAGCGGTCGAGCCGCTTCCAGTCGTCCACAGCCCAGGAGTAGCCGCCGGCGCTATTAGGCGCTTGCGCGGAGTCGGGGATCGCCTCGCTCTGCGGGGTGGCCTGCTTGTTCAGATAGTTCTCCAAATACTTCATTCCCTGTTTTCCTTTCGGCCCTGAGGGGCAAAGATATGCACACATGTCGGTATAACCGGCGGTCAAAAAGGCGGCCTGGGCAAACGGGATTGCTCCCGTGCAGGATTTGAACCTGCATGTTACCGAGAACCCAGGCACAACGTACCGCCGGAGTGGAAACGGCAGGACTCGAACCTGCGACCTGCCCGTCCAGAACGGTAATCATCAGCCAACGGCCCCTTGAGGCAAAAAACGGTTGATGACGTTTAGCTGCTCTACCACTGAGCTACGTTCCCATTATTTTCCCAGGGAAGGAGCCTGCGTGCAGGTCTTATCCCTGGGCCACTTGTCTAGTCATGCCCCCTTGAGGGAGGCCAACGGCCAGAGGCGATATTCTACTTCCGCCAGGCCCGCGCCGACTACGGCGTCCACTACCTCTTGCGAGGGCTTGTAGCAGGCGTCCGACTCGTCGAGCGGCACGTTCAGGTCGGTATTGACCACGATACCCGCCTCCCGATACTGCTTGTTGACCAGCGTCTGGTCGAGCTTCTGCTTGGCCGATGAGCGGGACATACGCCTGCCCGCCCCGTGATTCACCGAGAAGCCGCTCTTGACGGCCCCCGGCAGCGGCCTGAGTATAAAACTGTAGTCGCGGTTGGAGCCTGGGATGAGGATGGGGTGTCCCGTCTCCTCCCAAACTGTGCCCGCCAGCCCAGGGTGGCCCGCCGGAAACGCGCGTGTGGCCCCCTTGCGGTGGACCCACACCTCGCCGAATTCGGGGTTCCACTCTTTCTGCACCAGGTTGTGGCTGATCTCATAGATCAGCTCAAGCTCCTCGCCGAACACCTCGCGGAAAGCCGCCGCCACCTGCTCGAAAAGCACCAGGCGGTTGATTATCGCGAAGTTGCCCCCCGCCGCCACCGCGTTGAGGTAACCTCTGTGGTGGAGCGAGTCGGGCGTGAAGTACCCCAGATCAAGGTGGCGCACCTTGTCCGGCTTCTCGGCCCGCGCAAGCCCGAAGTAGTTGGTCGCCAGCCCGTGGCCGAAGCCCCGGCTGCCGCTGTGTACCTGCACGAAAAGAGTGCCCGTTTCCTCGCAGCGCTGGAGTTCCATAAAGTGGTTTCCCCCACCCAGCGAACCCAGTTGCGTCATCCCCCTCTCCGGGCGGCCTTTGCCGCCCCAGGGTATATCCCAACTGTCGTCTACGGGTATACGGTTGCGCTCGGCCCGGCTGCGGTCGAATGAGGCTCCA
>JBBSIX010000226.1:0-5560 GCA_038231875.1 Chloroflexia bacterium
GCATGGGGAAAGACGCAGTTGTTCTGTAAGGAAACCCTTAAGAATCTTTGCGTCGTCCTTTGCGTCTTTGCGTCTTTGCGTTTTCGTCCTAGTTACCAGCCCTCAAGACCCTTGTGCATGGCATGGATATACAACGTCGCGTTACCGCACTTTGCGTCTTTATGGTACAGTAGAGATATGGGCGAGCTTTTTATAGTAATAGGCGGTGGGTGCTTCGGGAGCCATCATGTGCGGCATATCGAGCGTGGGCGCAAGCGGGGGCGCATCTCGGCAGAGGACCGCATCATCATGGTGGACCGCAACAAGCGGCCGCCGGCTATGGACGCCCCAGAGGTGAGCGAGAACCCCTATCTCACTCTTGTGCAGAGCGACTGGCTGGACTACATGAAGGCCCACTGGGACACCTTGCCCCTCGACACGCAGGTAGTGCCCGCGCCTGTGGCTCCGCACCTGGCCTTTGAGTGGCTCGTCTGGAGCCTCGGCGAGCGGCTTGGCGAAGGGACCGTCAGCGTAGAGCCGATGAACTACGAGTTCGGCGGCCTGCCTTACGAGTACCTTGCCCCAAGCGGCGACCGCTTTATCAGCGCCGCAGACTGGATTTGCCCCACCAACTGCCGCGCTCCCCATATCTGCCCTATGACCCGCGACGTGCGCTTCTGGGACCTGGAAGATACCGTCAAAGACTATGCGGCCGGCCACCCCGACAGGGTTGCCGCCGCCGTTGTGTTTAAGCCCCGGTTCCGTGTGCCCGGCGTAGATGTATTGAGCATCGCCCAGTACATAGCCGAGCGCGACCGTCTACTCCTCCTCTCCGGGCAAGCCGAAAACGCCGGGAAAAGCATTGTGGTGGGCACGGTGTCGCCGTGTCACGGGGCCGTCAGCTTGTTGCGGTTCGCGGCTTCGGAGGCCGGGGTTCAGAGCAACCGTGAGCAAGAAGGAGCCTGGCGTGCATAGGTCGTCCCAATGGCGTGCTTTTGTTTTGTGCCTAGTCGCTATGCTGCTTGTAGCGGCGTGCGACCTGTCGGACCAGCCTGCGGCCACGCCCCAACCCACAGGCTCGGCGACCGCGCGCTCCTTCCTGCCCCTGCCCCCACCCACTGTGCTAACCACCCTCAACTTGACCCCCGCGCCAGGCTCGACAGCCGTCCCGAACAACATCGGCTCACCCACCCCGCAGGCCAACAGCCTCACAACCCAGGTGGATACCTATTTGAACAGCCTTGTAGATGCCGGGCAGTTTAGTGGGTCGGTGCTGCTGGCGCGGGAGGGCAACGTGCTGTTGAGCAAAGGCTACGGGTTAGCCGACATCGAGAACAGCGTGCCCAACACCGCACAAACCAAGTTCCGCATCGCCTCCATCACCAAGCAGTTCACCGCCACAGCCGTTATGATGCTGCAACAGGAAGGCAAACTGAGTGTAGAGGAGTCAGTGTGCCGCTTCGTGGAGGAGTGCCCACAGAGTTGGCAAGCGATAAAGATACGCCACCTGTTGACCCACACCTCCGGCCTGCCCACCGACATTGGGGTGCAGGATATGTTCGCACTGCTTACGTCCAGGCAACCGCTTCGAGACGGCATCAACCTGATCAAGCAGCGCCCTCTGATTTCGGTGCCGGGTGAGGAGTATCGTTACAGCAACGTAGGGTACGATTTGCTGGGATATGTCATCGAGCAGGCTTCTGGGGGGAGCTATGAGGCGTACCTCCAAGAGAAGATATGGGGGCCGCTCGGCATGACCGACACGGGACAGGACCACGAGTCGCTGCTGATTGCTCACCGCGCCACCGGCTACTCAAGCCCCATCGCCAGAGCGCCGTACCTGCCCATCGAGCTTGCGCTGTCGGCGGGCGGCCTCTATTCGACGGTGGGAGACCTGTATAAGTGGGACCAGGCGCTGTACACGGAGAAGCTGCTGCCGAAGTCGGCGCTGGATGTGATGTTCACCCCCGGCCTTGGCGACTACGGCTACGGCTGGAACATCGAGACAAGCGAGTGGGGAAGGCTAGTCAAGCACAACGGCAACATACCAGGCTTCGTCTCCAACATCAGCCGCTACCCCGACAACAAGGTAACGGTGATAGTGTTGAGCAACATGAGCACGACGCAGATTGATAAGGTAGCGGCTGATTTGGCAGGGTTCGTGTTCGGAGGAAAGTAGCGGGCGTAAGTGCGCCTGCCGGCTCTATTCCTGCTGTTATTGCGCCGCAAGAGAAACCTTCTTCTCAGCAGGGAACAACCTAATTGCTCATAAACTGCCGGAGGCTTTCTTTCAGCGCAGCAGCATCCTTAGTCCGGCATTGCCACACGACCAGCACATCCCAGCCCAGTTCGCCCAGCTTTTGGAGCGTCTGGGCATCGCGCTGTTTGTTGCCGTCGAGCTTGCGGTTCCAAAAGTCTACGTTCGTGGCGGGGCGCGAGGCCCTGGCGCAACCGGAGTGCCCATGCCAGAAGCAGCCGTGTACAAAGATAATTTTGCGGTGGCGAGGCAACACGATATCCGGGTTGCCGGGCAGGTCCCTGCGGTGTAGGCGGAACCTGTACCCCAGGCTGTGCAGAATCCGCCGAACCGCGATCTCCGGTTTGGTATCGCGCCCCCGCACGCGGGCCATCACCGCGCTGCGCTTTTCCGAACTGAACTTGTCAGGCAACCCGCTCTCGCTCCCTCATATCAAGCATGGCGACAACGCTCTCAGCCACACGCCTAGCCAACAGAGGAGGTACGGCGTTGCCTATCTGCCTGGCGATCTCGCCTTTGCTGCCGTGGAAGCGGAACCAGTCGGGGAACGATTGCAGGCGTGCAGCTTCGCGGTGAGTGATGGGGCGGTGCTGCGAGGGGTGCAAGTAACGCCCCTTTTCGGGCTTGAAAAACTCGGTGCGTATGGTGAAAGCCGGCCTGTCCCACCACAGCCGGCCAAAGAGGTCGGTGCCGCCGCTGGTCTTGCGTATCCAGCAAGGGGGGGTTAGCTCAAGGGCGCGCCGTTGCAAATCGAACCTGTTCATGCCCTCCTCCGGAATGGCACGATACCTTTGTAGACTGAGCGGTGTGGGTGTTCTACCGAAATGTAGGTCCAGGGGCGGGGCGGGGCCGATCCGGGTGCCTTGCGGTTCGGGCAAGTCGGCTATGCAATCGCGCACCGTCCTCCACGCGCACAGTGCGGTGTCGAGGGCGGGATTGCAGTGGGTCTTGGGCGGCGGGAACAGCAGCGAAGGGTCCGCGAACCGGCAGCCGACGATAAAGGCTCGCCAACGCTGCTGGGGCACACCGTAATCCGCCGCGAGCAGCTTGGCCGAAGTAACCTGAAAACCCAGTGCGCGAGCCGCCAAAGCAAGCTCGCCGCATTCGGGTGAGTTCAACAGTTGTGCGACGTTCTCTATCACAAACAGATCGGCCTCCGAGCGTCGAACTACTTCGAGGAAGGGCCTCCACATCTGCTTCCTGGGGTCCGAGGCGCGGTTCTTATTCAGCAGACTGAAGCCCTGGCAGGGCGGCCCGCCTATGACCACATCTGCGGCTGGTATCGAGGTGGTGTTATCCGCGAGTAGCGCTGAAATGTCGCCTTCTATGCAGTGTTCGCCAAAGTCGGCAAAGTTGGCATTGTAGGTGCGAACGGCATCGCGGTTGAAGTCGTTAGCCCACACGGGTGCAAAGCCGGCCTGCGTAAAACCCAGCGTCATGCCCCCCGCGCCGGCAAACAGGTCAATGAGGCGGTACTTGCATGCTCCCACTGGTCGAACCTCCATGAGTAGTTGCTGCCTATGTTAGACTACCGGGGCCTGGGCGTCAACGTAATCCCCAATGGTAAGCGGTCAGATTTGGGGTGGGGCAATCCACACTTTGATGCCGGGTCAGGCGCCCATCACCCCCAGCCCCCTCTTCCCATGTGTGGGAAGAGGGGGCTTTCTTATTGTTGGAGTGGGGGACACCCCGCCCCCCGCTTCGCTCATCCCCCGTCAGGGCTGCGCCCTGCACTCCAAGTCTGACCGCTTATCCAGTAGTAATTGTTACCCCAGCTATACATCTTCAAAAGAAAGAGGCCCGCCAAGCGTCTGCCTGGCGGGCCTCTTTGTAATTTGAGCGTTGCGCGTTAGGCGCTGCCGGCCGGCTCCTCCTGACTGAAGGCCATGCCGGGCGCACCCTGTAGGCCGGGGAGCGTGCGTGGCTGCTCGGCTGCGGGAGGGTTGGTTGCCGGGGCGCTGGGGCGCGACGGCGGCTGAACGAGCTGCGGCTTGGGGCGAGGTAGACCCTCGAACAGCGCCTCGAAGTCGACCGCGTCCAGCGTCTCGCGCTCGATTAGCAGTTCGCTGATCTCGATCAGCTTATCCTTGTAGGTCGTCAAAAGCTGCTTGGCGGTAGCATACGCCTCGTCTACGAGGGAGCGCACTTCCTTGTCAATCTCGAAAGCGATCTCGTCCGAGTAGTTGCGCTGCTCGGAGATTTCGCGGCCCAGGAAGACAAGTTCCTCCTTGCGGCCCAGCGCCACCAAGCCCAGCCTATCGCTCATGCCGTAGCGCGTCACCATCTGGCGGGCCATCTCGGTGACACGCTCGATGTCGTTGCTCGCACCTGTGGTGATCTCCTGGAAGACAATCTCCTCGGAAGCCCTGCCACCCAGAGCAAACGCCAGGTTATCTTTGAACTGCGACTTGGACCACATGTAGCGGTCCTCGCTGGGCAGCACACGAGTGTAGCCGCCCATCATGCCGCGAGCGATGATGGAGATCTTGTGTACCGGGTCAACGTTGGGCAGCATACGGGCTACCAGTGCGTGCCCGACTTCGTGGTAGGCGGTGATCGCCTTCTCGCGGTCCGAGATAATGCGGCTGCGTCGCTCAGGGCCAGCGATTACGCGGTCAATAGCCTCCTCCAACTCGGACATCGTTACCGTCTTGCGGTTGCGGCGGGCGGCCAGAATAGCGCCTTCGTTCACGAGGTTCTCAAGGTCGGCGCCCGAAAAGCCGGGGGTCTGCTTCGCCAACGTCTCTAGCTCGATGTTTTTCTCCAAAGGCTTGCCGCGAGTGTGTACCTGTAGAATAGCTAGGCGGCCTTTGATATCAGGGCGGTCTAACACGACCTGCCGGTCAAAGCGTCCTGGGCGCAGGAGCGCGGGGTCAAGTACGTCGGGGCGGTTGGTGGCGGCTATCATGATGATATTGGTCTGCGAGTCGAAGCCGTCCATCTCGACCAGTATCTGGTTGAGGGTCTGCTCACGCTCGTCGTGCGAACCACCGAGGCCGGCGCCACGATGGCGGCCCACAGCGTCAATTTCGTCCACGAAGATGATGCAGGGTGAGTTGCGTTTGGCCTGGTCAAAAAGGTCGCGCACGCGGCTCGCGCCGACTCCCACGAACATCTCCACGAACTCCGAGCCGGAGATGGAGAAGAACGGCACGCCTGCCTCGCCCGCCACCGCACGCGCCAGCATCGTCTTGCCTGTCCCCGGAGGGCCGACCAGCAGCACGCCGCGCGGTATGCGCGCACCCAGAGCGTTGAATTTTTCAGGGTACTTGAGGAACTCCACCACCTCGGTAAGCTCCTGCTTCGCCTCGTCCACCCCGGCCA
>JBBSIX010000227.1:0-5551 GCA_038231875.1 Chloroflexia bacterium
ACGCGCAGGGCAACGTCCCTCACCCCGTCGCCGTGCTTGAGCACGTGCTCGGCGATCTCGCCTTCCGGTTGAAGGGGCGCGGTAAGCACAAAGCGAATTTTATTCTGCTCCAGCACATAGGAGGCGCGGTCGCGCACTTTGGTCTCAGGCCCGGCGTAGGCCACGATGTTGAAGCCCATCGCAGTGCGGTAGAAGTGGGCGGCTTGCTTGGCGTTGCCCACGTAGAACTCGATGTAGTCTATGCCCTGGATGGGAAAGGTGTCTTCTTGCGCCTCCCGACGCTCGCGGGCGGCGGGGCGGCGCTGCGTGGCGACCTGGCCGTTGCCGGCGCTGCCGTTGCTTTCCTCACCGGAGTAAATCGGTTCTTCAGTCGAGGCTTGAGCCTCGTTGGTATCTTCGGGTTTCATACTATGCCTCCTCTTTGAGCCATATGCTCCATCGCCTAACGGGTGTTTGTGTGCCCTTTGATAGCACTGCTAGCATAGCAGAGGGTTATAGAGGTGTCAAGGCACAAAAGACGCTGGTGATTACCCACATCTTAAGCTGCATATGCTACCGCGTTGCGAACTGAAAAGTTACTACACTTTGTATGCCTCACGAAGTGAGGAATCAGTTCGCCTGTATGACAGTTGGGATGAAAAAAGTGCCATGCCTTCCTTACACAGGAAGGTACTCTACCGCTAACTACCATGCTCCACCGGCTGATTCCGAACATAGTGAGGAATGACAAAGGATAGTAGTTCTCGCCTGCCGGCAGCGTTATCAAGCATCGCTTGAACCGCTTGAGATGTGGGTAGTCACCAGGGATTGCGGCCTTGACATGGCCGATAATGGGCGTATAATGCAGAAAACTTCAATACAACAGCGGCCATACGGTGTACTCCAGTGTCGGGGCCGGCTATCTCTTCCAGCGTCACTATATACATTCCGGCGCCCCTCCTGTACTTCCTGCCCTACGCTGTTCCTGGTTAAAGGGGGTGGTCTTCAGTTGTTCTCAATACCGACTATGGCGTATTAGAAACTTGGCGGCCCTATCACAGGCTGCTTCGATACTGTTAGTCTATTCTGTTATGTAGACAACTCTCCTAACTCTCCAATATAAACCGGAGGAGGAAAAATGTTCACTATAAAGTCACGAGCGGCATGGGTAGCCGCAGCAGCGATGGCGGCGATGCCTCTACTATCGGCTTGTGGGGCTGCGACCCCGGTCCCCTCGCCCACCAATACAACGGTCATGACCGAACCCCCCACCGCCGGGACCACGATGGGCGAGACGCCCGCCGCAGGCGGTTCGGCTATGATGGACGCGCTGGCGGCGGAGGGCATCAAGCCCGATCCGAGCGCCAAAGGCAAGTTTGAGTTCTTTAGCTGGTGGACGGCCGGCGGCGAGGCCGAGGGTAAGAACGACATACTCAACCTCTACAAAGAGCTTTACCCCAATGTTGAAGTCATAGATGCAGCGGTGGCAGGCGGCGGTGGCGACAAGGCCAAAGCGGTGCTCAAAACCCGTATGCAGGGCAACGACCCGCCCGATACCTTCCAGGTACACGGCGGCCCCGAACTGATAGACGGCTATGTCAAGCCGGGCCTCATGGACCCCGTTACCGGCATCTACAAAGATATGAATATCATGAGCGCCTTCCCCAAGCAGCTTCTCGACAAAGTAAGCTACCAGGGCGAGGTCTACTCGGTGCCCGCCAATATACATCGGGGCAACGTGCTTTTCTACAATAAGAAGGTGCTTGCCGACAACGGCGTGCAGCCCCCGACCAACTGGGACGAGTTCTACAAAGCAGCCGATACCCTCAAGGCGAAGGGCATCCCTGCCCTCGCGGTGGGCGGCAAGGATACATGGGCTGTCACCATGCTCTTTGAGGATATCCTGCTTACCACAGCCGGCCCCGACAAGTACAACGACCTCATGTCCGGCAAAGCCGACTGGACCGACAAGAGCGTTACAGATGCGCTGGACCATCTGAAGAAAATCTGGTCTAGCGGCTATGTGAACAAAGACTTCTCGGCCCTCACCTGGGACGAGGCGGCCGGGCAGGTGCTCAAGGGCCAGGCGGCTATGACCGTCATGGGCGACTGGGCGAAGGGCTACTTCCAGGCCAACGACACCAATTGGGCGGAAAACTTCGGTTGGGAGCCTACCCCAGGCACAGCCGGCATCTTCAAGGTGATCACCGACAGCTTTGGCCTTCCCAAGGGCGCCAAGAACCCGGACAACACCAAGCGCTTCCTGGACCTGCTGGCCTCCAAGACCGGCCAGGTGACGTTCAACCTGCGTAAAGGCTCGATACCGGCTCGCACCGATGTTGACACCAGCAAGTTCGATGTCTACATGAAGGACGCCAACAAGGACTTCGCCTCGGCCACAGCCCTCGTGGGCAGTGCCCCGCACGGCTCGGCTACGATTGAGGCCTTCAGCAGCGCCCTCACCACAGCCATCAACACCTATGTTGCTAATCTGGGCGATCCTGCGGACACCGCAAAGGAAATCCAGAGCAAGGCGACCGACCTGCTCAAGTAATCTATAAAGCTCAAGGTTCAAGGTCCAAAGCGCTCTGTTGCTTTCGACCTTGAACCCCACACTGTTCCTCTGAGGGGTAGCCCTATGTCGAACGTTGTGACTCCCCAGGCCCCAACGCGACCCTCAACAAAGACCGAGCCGGCCCCGATGGTAGTGCCTGCGCGCAGCCGCCGCAAACCGGCGAGCCGAGACCGCTTGGTCGCCATCCTGATGGTGCTGCCCTCTTTCGTGGCGATTGCTCTGTTTGTGTACGGCTTTATCGCCTGGAACGGCTGGGCCTCGTTGACCGATTGGCGGGGCCTGGGCAAAATGAACCAGGTGGGGCCGGTGCGCTTCCCGGCGGCCCCCTTCGCCGGCCTATATAACTACGACCGGCTGTTTCAGGATGATCGCTTTCTTATAGACCTTCGCAACAACGCCATCTTCACAGCGGCCTTCCTGATCGCCTGCATCGTGCTGGGGCTGGCGCTGACAATCTTGCTGGACCAGAAGATAAAGGGCGAGAGCTTTTTCCGCAACGTCTACCTTTTCCCGATGGCCCTCTCCTTTGTGGTAACAGGCACAATCTGGCGCTGGCTGTTCCTCGACAAGCCGTTCCCCTGGGTGACGAACAAAAACCTGGCCCTGGCAGCCGTCACGGTGGCCGCCGTGTGGCAAATGTCGGGCTTTACAATGGCGATGTTCCTGGCGGCCCTGCGCGGTATCCCGGATGAACTGCGCGAGGCGGCACGGGTGGACGGGGCCACCGAGTTCGGGGTGTACCGCCACGTAGTGTTGCCTCTCATCAACCCGATTATCTTATCGGCCCTCATCATCCTAGGGCACATATCCCTGAAGATATTCGACCTTATTTACGTGATGACAGGCGGCAGCCAGACGCTCGGCTTCGCCACTGACGTGCCTTCTATCTATATGTTTCAACTGGCCTTCAGAGACGACCTGTTTGCCCGCTCCTCAGCCATTTCTATGATTATGCTGGTATTCGTGGCCGTTGTTATCGTACCTTACCTTATCACCAACCTGCGTTCGGAGGCACAAACATGAGCGCCGCTCCAGCCGCCATCTCTCCCGAAGATGCCCCAACGCCTGCCAAGTTCAACTACCGGCCTTTGGCCTATGCCTTGCTGGTGGTGCTTGCGGTCTTCTTCCTGCTGCCCATCTACGTGGCCGTGATGACCTCTCTTAAGACGGTGGGAGAGGTGACGCGCAGCAGTATTTGGGCGCCGCCCTTCGCCCCCACTCTGGATAATTTCGCCGGCGCATTTGGTCAGCTAAAGGATGGCTTCTTCAACAGCGTCCGGCTGTCGGTGCCCGGTGTGGCTATTTCCTGCGTGCTGGGCAGTCTGAACGGGTACGTGCTCTCTAAGTGGAAGTTTCGAGGCTCGGACGTGCTCTTTACATTTATACTGTTCGGCATGTTCATCCCTTACCAGAGCATCCTTATTCCTTTGGTGCAGTTCCTCCAAACGATCAACCTGTTCGCTACGATACCCGGACTGGTGCTTGTGCATGTAGTGTACGGCATTCCGATCACTACCTTGATCTTTCGCAACTACTACGCGGGAGTGCCGAACGAGTTGATAGAGTCGGGCAGGATAGATGGAGCGGGGTTCTTCGGCATCTATCGCAATATCGTGCTGCCCCTGAGCGTGCCGGCTTTTGTGGTGGTGCTTATCTGGCAGTTTACGGCTATCTGGAACGAGTTTCTTTTTGCCGTCACCCTGAACAGCAACCCCGCTACCCAGCCGATTACAGTTGCCCTCGCGGGGCTGGGTTCGAGCCAGGCAGGCACCGATTACGGCATGCAGATGGCAGGCTCGCTTATCACCGCCCTTCCCACGCTGTTGGTGTACATCTTCTTGAGCCGCTACTTCATAAGGGGCCTGCTGGCAGGGTCGGTGAAAGGCTAGCCCAGGCGCAGACTGCTCTCTCGTATCGAAGGCTGCGCCAGTTACACGGATTGGGCTGTATTTACCTTCTCTTTTTGTTCGATTTGTGGTTTAATACAGTTCAGATACAGCACCCAGTGTTCGGCTATGCTTGAATGCTGCTCTGCATGCCGCAGACTGTTTCTCTACAACGCTCTAACTTTACGCCTCCGGCGCATGGCGCGACTTCGCTACATGGTCCAGGGGTTCTTGTGGTATCCGGCAAAGCAAGAACTCACTCGCTCCAGCGCACTGGTCGAAAGTACAGAGTTGATCGTACACGGTACAACTTTACAAGGAGAGGCAAATGAAAAGGGTTCTTCTAATAGTTGGTGGAATCGTACTGCTCGGCATCATACTGTGTGCTGTGCTCGTTGGAGGAGGCGTATTCGCCATCTTCCAGGCAACGCAGCCGGTCGTGGACGCGGGCGATAAGTTCATGACCGCGCTTCGAGACGGCAACTACCAGCAAGCGTATGACATGGCAGGAGCGCAACTGCAAAAAGATGCTCAAAACGCACAGGGTTTGGAAACCGCTCTGTCGTCGTTCCAGCCCAAGACGTGGACCTTCACGTCGCGCAATATCAACAACAACCAGGGGCAACTCGAAGGCACAACAACCTATGCCAACGACACTGCGGGCACGGTTACGTTGACCCTTGAACAGGTTGGCAGCGAATGGAAGGTTATTGGGGCGAACTTCAAGTGACGCCTGGGGCAAGCTCCGTCACAAACACACCTCACTAGCCGCTCGCACTACACGTCTGTTCAGCCTCCTTTCCTTTCTTGTCCCGCAATCGCCGGATAGCGGTTCCACCAAGAAGCAGGGCTGGTAAACATTCGATACACAAACCCCCTCTTGCCTTGCAGGTAGAAGGGGGTTTGCTGCATGTCTACGCTGTTCTTCCTCGCATAAGCTCTCGCGTTTGAATGGAAGTCCACCTGGTGATTAGCCACATCTCAAGCTACTGTGCTATCGGGTTGGGGACTGAGGAGTTACTACGAGTTGTATGCCTCACGTAGTGAGGCATCAGTCGGTGGAGCATGGTAGTTAGCGGCAGAGTACCCTCCGTTCTGTGCAAGGCACGAC
>JBBSIX010000228.1:0-5546 GCA_038231875.1 Chloroflexia bacterium
CGGGGCGGGCGAGCCTTGCAACGCGAATAATGACCCGTACTTCCGCTACAACAACCCCATCACACGTGGGCAGATCTCCAAGATAGTAGCGTTGTCGGCAGGCCTCACCACTCCTCCCGGCACGCGCATCTACGAGGATGTGCCGGAAGCCTCTCCTTTCTTCGTGTTCGTTCAGCAACTGAGCAACGCAGGCTACATGGGAGGCTACCCCTGCGGACTGATGCCTGCGGAGCCTTGTATACTGCCTGACAACAGGCCGTACTTCAGGCCCAACTCCCCGGCTTCGAGGGGACAACTCTCCAAGATCGTGAGCAACGCGGCAGGCTTCTCGGAGCCTGTAACAGGGCAGACCTACACGGACGTGCCGCCAACCAGTCCCTTCTACGTGTGGGTGGAGCGGTTGTCTTCACGCAACGTAATGGGCGGGTACCCCTGCGGTGGACCGGGCGAGCCGTGCGACTCGCAGAACCGGCCCTACTTCAGGCCGAACGCGAACGTGACGAGAGGGCAAGCGGCTAAGATAGATGCCAACACCTTCTTCCCAGGTTGCAATCCTGCTAGATAACAACTGAGCACAATAGCCGCTAGTCAACTAGAGGCACAGCAAAGGAAGAAGGGAGACCCAGCCGGCCTCCCTTCTTCCTTTGTTCGCATGCCGAGCGCACCCCTGCTAACGATAGGTGCGTCCTTTCCACTGCACGCCTTTGCCGGAGAGCACACGGTACAGCGAGAACAGCAGCATCGCGTCGCCCACAGCCACTGCCAGAGGGTAGGTAAGGGCATACAGGGGCGATATGCCCAACTGCCGGCATACCGCGACCCTGAGGGCGAGCATGGGCAATAGCTGCAAGGGCGCGTGCCGCAAGGCTTGCCCCCGTGTGCCGTACTGCTTCGCAAACAGGGCATGAAGCAGCGATAGGGGCGGCAAGAGCGCGTACAGCGCAAGAGCAAGAGCTATCAGCAGCGTCCTTCCCGTATTGTGCCCACTCGCCCAGAAGAGAGTCTTAGAGTAGCCGCGCCACAGTTCTCCCAGCGAACTGTACACACGCGATGTCACCAGGGTGCGCCCATACTCCAGACGCACGTTCGCCCCAGCTCGCTTGCATGCCAGGGCCAGAGCGCGATCCTCGGCCACGTCACGGCGCACCTGCGGCAGACTGCCGGTTTGCCGGTAAAGCTCGCGGTGGATAAGGATAAATTGGCCGTTGGCCGCCGCCGTCTTGCCCGGTTTGTTTACAGCGTCCATCGTGCCCACCAGCAGGGTGTATAGCTCGCCCACCTGCGGCACCAGCGCCCCTTCCCAGAAACTCTGCATCTCGACGTTGATAACTAGACTCAGCATATCGGCCCCGGTTTCGAGGGCGCGCAGCATCACCGATGACAGCATCTGTGGGTGGTGGCGGGTGTCGGCGTCTACAAACAGCAGCCAGTCTGCCTCATGCGCCCTGCCCAGGCCGGTCCACAAGGCATGATTCTTGCCGGTCCAGCCTGTGGGCAGAGGCGCAGCCCGCACTACCTCCAGGCGGCTGTTGCTTGCGGCGATTGCCTGGGTGAGCGCGCCGGTGCGGTCGGTCGAGCCGTCGTCCACCACCGTAACCCCCCACCGGGCGTGGGGGTAGGTTTGAGCTAAAAGTGACTCCAGGAGCGGGGAGATGTTGTCTTCTTCGTTGCGAGCGGGGATAATAATCCTGACGTAGGGGGCAGGCTTGCCTTTGGGCCAGGGTCGGGGCGCTATGTCGCGGTTGCCGCGCCGGTTGGCGGCCAGTCCAAGCGCAACGCCGGCAGTGATGGCGTTGATAATTGCTGTGCGTAGAGGGTGGATGCCCGTTGGCCGTGTGTTCATAGCGTAAGTGTAAAGGCAGCCCCAGGGATGCACAAGTTAGGGAGAGCAAGGATGCCGTCAATAGAGAAAGCCGCACGTCGCGAGCGCCTGCGGAGGAAAGCGAAGGACTCAAAGTTTCAGGGGGTACGCTACCAAACTTTGCGCGCGGGTCAGTCGCTCGCTGTCTTCGAGGTCGAACGCAAGACCAAGCCCACCGGCAAGCTCGCCAAGGGCAAAAGCAAAAAACAGCCTTGAGCCAGCAATCCAAGAATATTCTTGGTATAATAGGGAAGCAGCATGGAAATAGCGGGCGGGCTACCATCTGCGCTCAATCGCCATGTGTAGAGCTTCAAGGGCCGCCCCGTTGCTCATGCGCCTCAAGGAAGAAAGCTGAAAAACCAAAAGAGCAAGAGAGGAGAAACGAATAGTGTCACGTGTACCAAGAGGACCCAGAGGTTTATACATCGCCCTGGGAATGTTAGCTTTGCTGATTGCAGTAGCAATTTCAGCCGTATCGCTGCAAAGCGGTGCAATCATCGCCGCGTCGCCCCAGGCTCAGGCAAACCAGGCCGGCGGGCCGCAGATGAACGCTGCGGTGGGCATCGCCAATTTGCCGGAGGGCTTCGCCGCCAATTTGAAGAAGGCCACCTATGAGACCTTCCCCAACGGCGCTACCGTTAGCCATGACGTATACCACGACGTGTCGCCGCCCTTGCGCGACATCCCGCCTGCCCCGGCCATAGAGGGCAGTAGAGGCGCGCCTGAGAACGAGCCTCCCATGAAGGCTAAGGCCGGGCCGAAAGACCCGGTAGTGCAGAGGTTCTTCGGGCCTCTGGCTATGCCCACCCCGATCATCACCTTCGACGGCATCAGTTCCGCCACTTCGGGCTGCGGCTGTTTGCCTCCCGATACCAACGGCGCCGTCGGCCCCAATCACTATGTGCAGACGGTCAACTCGGCATACCAGATATTCGACAAGACCGGCACTTCGCTGCTCGGCCCCGCCAATATCAACACCCTGTTCACCGGCATGACCGGCCTCTGCTCCGCTACAAACCGGGGCGACCCTACCGTGAACTATGACCGCTTGGCCGACCGCTGGGTGATCAGCCAGTTTGCTTTTGTGAACTATCCCGGCCCCGGCCCTTACAGCCAGTGTGTGGCGGTGTCTACCACGCCCGATCCCACCGGCTCCTACTATCGCTACGAGTTCCAACTCAGCCAAACCCTCTTTGGCGACTACCCCAAGATGAGCGTCTGGCCCGATGCTTACTACTTGACGATAAACAGGTTCAACCAAAGTCAGAGCTATGACAGCCCCGCTGCCGTTGCCTTTGACCGCGTTCAGATGCTACAAGGCAACGCGGCTACCTTCCAACTGTTCAATCCGGGCAACTTCTACAGCAGCCTTTTGCCTGCCGACGTGGACGGTGCGGCGCCCCCCACAGGCGCGCCCAACCCGTTCTTGAGCCTGTCGGGTAACAACACCCTAATCCACATCTGGAAGTTCCACGTGGACTGGGCCAACCCCAGCAACTCCAGCTTCACTGGCCCTACCAATCTGGCCGCCGCGCCCTGGGACCCTGATCTTTGCGGCGGTGCGCGAAACTGCATCCCTCAGCCCACACCAGGCCGGGCGCTCGATGCACTCAGCGACCGCGCTATGTTCCGCCTCGTCTATCGCAACATGGGCGATCACGAAGCTCTTGTGGCCGCCGAAACAGTAGACGAGAACAGCCAGGACCATGCCGGTATACGCTGGTACGAAATTCGCGACCCCAATGGCTCGCCCTCTATCTACCAGCAGGGCACTTACGCCCCGGATGCCACACATCGCTGGCTGCCCAGCATCGCTATGGACCGCCAGGGTAATATTGCCGTAGGCTACAGCGCTTCAAGCACCACCGTCTTCCCGTCAATACGCTATGCGGGCCGCCTCGTCGGCGATCCTCTGGGCATACTGGCGCAGGGCGAAGCCACTTTGATTGCAGGAACCGGCGCACAGACCAGCAGCAGCGGACGTTGGGGCGACTATGCCGATATGACCATTGACCCTACCGACGACTGCACCTTCTGGTTCACCAGCGAGTACTACAGCACCACCTCGAACGCAGGCTGGCGCACGCGCATCGGCAGCTTCAAGTTTCCTGGCTGCACCGCCGTCACACCCACACCCACCATGACCGGCACTCCCCCCACCGCCACCAGCACAGCCGTACCTGTTACCCCGAGCGCTACCGCCACAGCCAATGCCTGTGATGTTTACTCCCTCACGCAGGGAACCGGCACAATCGTGCCCGGCGTTGACGATACCGGCAACCACTGCGACGACTGCTCTACCTACATCACTCTGCCTTTCCCGGTCAACTTGTATAGGCAGTCTTACAACAACGCCTTTATCAGTTCCAACGGCAACCTGGAATTCGCCAGCAGCGACTTCGCCTTCGGCAACGCTTGTCTGCCGGTGCCGGTCTTTGACCACTCCGTCAGCGCATATTGGGACGACCTGGTTACTCAGGGAACAAACCTGGGTGTGTTCACCTCGGTTAGCGGCAACGCGCCGGACCGTATCTTCAACGTCGAGTGGAGATCGGAGGTGCTGGGCGTGCAGAATACGCCAGCCAACTTTGAAATAAGGATGTATGAGAACTCGAACAGGGTAGACATCGTGTACGGCAACATCCCGGCGGCAGGCAGCAGCGCCACTATAGGCGTGCAGCGCGGCTTGGGCAACTCTACCCAGTACTCCTGCAACACGGCCAGCGTCACGCCTAACTTGATGCTGACCTTCGACTTGCCGTGTGGCGGAACCGGCACACCTGTGGCAACCCTGACTACCACTACTACCGTTGTGGCAACCCTTACAGGCACGGCTAGTGTTGTGCCCAGCGTAAGCGGCACCGCCGTAGGAACCACTACCGTCACAGCTACCGTCCCTGTGGGGACGGGAACCGCCACGCCCACCTCCATCATACCTACCATCACGCTTGTAGCTTCGGCTACCGGCACGACGGTTCCGAGCGTTACCACTACTGTCGGAGCAACGCAGACCGCCACGCGCACAACGGTAGCAGGTACAGGTACAGCCACAAGCACAACGGTAGCAGGTACAGCCACTGCAACATCAGCAGCAGGCACAGTCACAGCCACACCTACAGCGTGCGCGATACAGTTCGAGGACGTGCCGCCCACCAACACCTTCTACACCTTCGTGCGCTGCCTCGCTTGCCGCAACATCATCGGCGGCTATCCGTGCGGTGGCGCGGGCGAGCCTTGTAACGCGAATAATGACCCTTACTACCGCTACAACAACCCCATCACTCGTGGGCAAATCTCCAAGGTTGTGGCGCTCTCCGATGAGATCACCACCTTCCCTGGACCGCGCATCTACGAAGATGTGCCCGAAAGCTCGCCTTTCTTCGTCTATGTGCAGCAACTGAGCAATGCAGGCTACATGGGAGGCTACCCCTGCGGGCAGCGACCTGATGAGCCTTGTATCGCGCCGGACAACCGTCCGTACTTCCGCCCGAACTCCCCGGCTTCGAGGGGACAACTCTCCAAGATCGTGAGCAACGCGGCAGGCTTCTCGGAGCCACACTCCGGGCAGACCTACACGGACGTGCCGACCGACAGCCCGTTCTACATCTGGGTGGAGCGACTGTCTTCACGCAACGTGATGGGCGGCTACCCCTGTGGTGGACCGGGCGAGCCATGCGACTCGCAG
>JBBSIX010000229.1:0-5516 GCA_038231875.1 Chloroflexia bacterium
CAGATAACACAATAAACGCAACGGATACGGCGGAAGCATTGGACGACGCCGTGCCGGTGGAAAAGAGTGCAGCCCCACGCAGGGTTCTGCCTGCTTTACCCCGCTTGCCCGCGCTGCCTGCCTTGCCCGCCTTGCGCCTCGATTGGCTGGCGCGGCGCGGCGTGGAGCCGTTGCTTGTCACTCTGCTGTTTATAGCGCTCACCGTGCTGATGACCTGGCCCTGGACGCTCCACGTGGGGGAGGCCATCAATCCGTTTGGCGATGTGGTGGTGCAGATGACCAGCCTGCGCTGGAACGCTCACGCCCTCACCACCAACCCGGCGGGCCTGTTCGAGGCCCCATTCTTCTACCCTTACAGCCATTCGTTGGCTTTCTCCGAGAATCTTATAGGCGAGACCCTTTTCACCCTCCCTATCTTACTGCTCACCGGCAATCCTGCGTTGGCCGCCAACCTCTACATCCTGCTTACTTTCGTGCTCACCGGCCTCTTTACCTACCTGCTGGTGCGCGACCTGACGGGCAGCCGGCCGGCAGCGATACTGGCGGCAGTAGCCTTTGCATTTTGCCCCTTCCGTTTCATGCAGATGGGCCACCTGCATATGCTTTCCACCCAATGGTTCCCCTTTACGCTGTGGGCGCTACGCCGGGGGCTGGGGGTGCTCGACTACGGTAGGTGGACCTCTCGCTACGGCAAGGTGCAGCAAAGGTCGCTGGTGGTCCACCCCAGGGGAGGGTTCTGGCTTATTCTGGCCGCGCTCGGCTTTGTGGCGATGGGCCTGTCGAGCATCTACTATATATATTTTCTGGCTTTGGCGTTAGTTCTGTACATCGCCTGGTGGCTCTTTTCCGAAGTGCTGCCGGGCACAAGGGTGACGGCGGTGTCCTGGGGGCCGGTCATCGTGGGCGGGGTTATCGGTCTACTGGTGATCGGGTTGGCCCTGGGGCCGGTGCTGTGGCCTTACCTGCAAACCAACAGCGAGTTGGGCTTCAGCCGTTCGACCTATGAGGTGCAGAATTGGAGCGCCAACTGGAGTTACTTTCGCAATGTTTTGCAGAGCAACTGGCTGTATGCCCACCTGATAGCGCCCTCCTGGGCCTCCGCTGCGGGCGAGCGCGAGCTTTTCCCCGGCATTGTGCCCACGTTGCTCGCCCTGGTGGGCCTTGTCTGGGGGCGCGGGCGCGGACGTTTCTACTATCTGATCCTGGGGCTGTTCGCCCTGGCGCTCACCTTCGGCCTGAGCCACAACTTGCCGGGTACCTCGAGGGAAGTGCCGTTGCCCTACGCCTTCTTCTACGACTGGGTTCCCGGCTTCAAGGCGCTGCGCGTGCCGGTGCGCTTCGCTGTGTTGGTGGACTTCTCGCTGTACGTGTTGGCGGGCTACGGGCTGGCGCGTATCCTGAGCATCGGCCTCCGCAAGCCGAAAACCGCAAGCACAGACGAGATAACCAACAGCAGCCTCGGCTCCATTGTACTGAACACACAGCAGTTGGAGACTATCGAGCCGGAGGCTGTTCGCGCCCGCCGTTGGCCCCTCGTCGTGGCGGGTCTGCTTACCCTGCTGGTGCTGCTGGAGTTTATCAATCCGTTGGACACCTCGAACCGGCGGGACGTGACGGCGCAACTGGCCGGCATAGAGCCTTACGGGTGGCTCGCTCAGCCTGAGAACGCCGGGCCGGTGCTCGAACTACCGATGAGCGCAGACCAGAACGATGTTTGGTACACCTTCTTCGCTACAAAGCACTGGCAGCCCCTGGTCAACGGTTGGAGCAGTTTTGTGCCCCCAGGCACTGTCCACCTGGCGCGGGCGCTCGAGGCGTTTCCCGATCCACAGACGATGACTCTCCTGCAAGGGTTGGAGGTGCGCCACATCGTGGTCCACCTGTGGCAGTACCCGGACGACCGGCAGGCTGCGCTGAAGGAGCGGCTAGACTCTACCCCCGAACTCAAGCTGGTAAAAGAAGCTGGCAACAACTACGTCTATGAACTGGCCCAGAACGGCTGGTTGCGCGACATCGCAGACAGGTTGATCAAGAGCAAAGGCACGATTTGGATAGGCGAGGCGCGCCGCAACAGCATGCCTGCGCT
Organism: Chloroflexia bacterium; assembly: GCA_038231875.1. Classification (GTDB taxonomy): domain Bacteria; phylum Chloroflexota; class Chloroflexia; order QHBQ01; family JADMIH01; genus JADMIH01. The sequence goes on from JBBSIX010000229.1 coordinate 2,087, forward strand.
TGAGGTGGCGGCTTACGCCCTCATGAAGTGGGGCGTGCCCCCAGGCAATGTGGGCGGCAACATAGATATTGGCTACCGCCCCATTGGGCAACTTCCCTTCGGCACGGCCCCCGACTATGTGCTGGCCCCCAACCTGCCGGGCCTTGACGATACGCCGTTCGGGTACGAGTATATGCAGGAACAGGTGAAGAACGCGGCGGTGCGGTTCCTGCAAAGTCCGCCGGTGGTGCTCAGGACGTATGACATGAGCAGGCCCGCAGCCCCCCAGGTGGACCTCAAAGATTTGCGGTTGGGCGTCGGCCCGGGGTCGGTGAACTTTAGCGCGCCGGCCCCCAAAGGCGCGGCTCAGGAGAAAGTGTACTTAAGTATGACTTTCCTGGCGTTTGCACCTTCTGAGATAGCGGTGCGGGTGGGCAGCGGCAAGGCGGTGTCGCTGGCGTTGCCGGTAGGTGTGTCTCGTCTGGCTACCCGCACCTTCAACGCGCCCGGCGACGTTGTGCTCCAGGAGCGGGCGGGGGATGCTACCTTGCTGAAGGTGGACCTTGTGAAGTCGAGCGCCGAACCGGGAGGCGGCCCGGATGCGCTGCTGCTACCCCCCAATCCGCCTTTGCCCGTGCCCATCAAGGTCGAGGCCGCCAGGGGCACAGGCACTCTCGATGCCAACATGCGGATCGTGTCGCCCAACGCGGGTGAGGAGCTTGCCGCCACCGTTGATGTTTATGTGGAACCCTGGGGCACGCACCCGGAGGGTCACTTCGGCTACTGGTCGGTGGTAATACCGGCGGACGGTGCGGCGCACGACTACACTTTCCGGCTGGACCCGCTGACCAAAAACCTGGTTGCCACCCAGGACGGCCAACTTACCCAGGTGTTCGGTTGGCAAGGTCCGCCCACACGGGGCGATTTCCGAGCCACCCTGTATATCACCCGCAAGGGCGCGCCCATCGCCGGCCTACCGCTCTACCTGTTCACCCTGGACGGCGGCCACCTGACCGACGTGAAGTTGGCAGAAAACGCCTTGTCGGTTGTGCGGCCATAAAGCTGCTTTCCGGCTGCTGAGAGCGTGGTTTCGCTGCCGGCTGTTGGTAAGCAAACTCACCGAACCCTGTAGGAGGAACGACTATTGGCACTCAGTGCGCGTGACGGGGATACGAACTACTTACTCAGGCAGCTTCCTCACACTCCCTATCGCTTCCGAGTGGGGATCGGCGCTTCCGTGCATGCTGCCGGCCTCAGCGAGTTGGAAGCGCTCGCTGTAGACTTTGTGCGGGCGCACCCCGGCGCTACGATCCAGGACTTACGAGGGGGTGTGCTTTCCCTGGGCGGCCTGGACCATGTGCAGATGAGAGACCTGCTCATCGGGCTGGTAGACAAGGGCGTTTTCGAGTTGGCGGGCAGGGTATCGCTGGAAGAAGTAGATGATGTATACGAGTGGGTCCCCAACTGCGACCTGTGCGGCGCATCGTCCAACGGCAACAAGGTGTTGCTGTGGAAGTACAACACGCCTGTCGTGCGTTGCTCCAACTGCGGCCTCGTTTATGCCAACCCACGCTGGAAGGCCGAGCACCTGTTTGGCCGCTACACCCCCGAATACTGGGAGCACTACACCGACCGGACCGAGACTGAGGCTACAGATCCTACCAGAGATCCGCGCTGGTACGCCTATTTAACAACCCTGGGTAAGGCGCACAAAAACGGGCGGCTGCTGGATGTGGGGTGCGCCACAGGCGAGTTTTTGGTGGCGGCCCAGGCTCATAACTGGGATGTGTACGGAGTAGAGAGTTCCCCAATGGCCGCCGAGATTGCGAGGCGCAGCACAGGGGGGCACATACACGCCGGCACACTCGACACAGCCGACTTTCCTGAAGGCTGGTTCGATGCAATCGCCATGCTGGATGTAATCGAGCACCTGCAAAGCCCGCGCAGCTATATTGAGCAGTCGGCCCGACTGGTGCGGCCCGGAGGTCTCCTCACCATCACCACCCCCAACATCCACAGCCTGGCTTTTCGCCTGCTGGGGGGCGAATGGACACCCATCGGCCCCAACGACCACCTGTACTACTTTGCGCCGCGCACTATGGCCCGCCTGCTGAACGAGTGCGGCTTCAACATCTTTGTCATGCATACCTCTGCCACCATGCCCGTTGTTTGGGAGCAGTGGCTACGCTATCCGCTTTTGCAACGCCTGGCCCCAATGCTGAAACCTATCAGCCTGCCTATTACCAACCGCTTCTTATTAGGCGACGAACTATACGTGGTAGCCCAACGAGTCGAGGGCTGACGTTCACCCTTCTGTGCGTTGATTACCCACATCGGAAGCTATACTGGGCTGCCATATTGGGCAAGCACCGTCGTACTGCGCTTTGTATGCCTCACGAAGTGAGGAATCAGTGCGCCTGTAAGACAGTTGATCTATGGGACGTTCTGTTGTACTACTCTGAAAATAGAGTAGGGGCGCGGCGGGCCGGGCCGGGACGGACGCGCACATTTTCATTGACGGTTGTGGCATGAGGGCCATGATTACTCAGAAGAACAAACACTCAAATCGCCGAGAATCATGCTCCACCCACTGATTCCTCACTTCGTGAGGCATACAAAGTGTAATATTTCCTCGCCTGCCAACGCGGTAGCATACGTAGCGTGCGCTGTGGGTAATCACCAGCCCTTGTGTGCGTTGACACAAATGGCAGGATGGGGTAAGTTATGGGGGCAGGGTGTAAGAATCGCTTGTTCCCAGGCGTTTTATAAAGGGTGGAACGGAGCGCAGTCGCCCTGCCATGGGCGGTGCGAGCGTGTGGTACGATCAGGACGATGATGAACAGTTCGAGGAAGCACAGGATCGGCTGATGAGTGTTCAGGCAGGTGCGGCAGCGTGGCTCAAAGGGGTCGCGCAGGGCAAGTCTGGAGAAGCGCAAAGCGAAGATGAGCTACTTGCCCTTACGCAGGCCGCCCGCCTCGGCTCCGACGCTGCCTTCAGCGCCCTGTTCGAGCGTTTCCAGACGCCTATCGTCAACTATCTGTATCGCCTCGCCGGAGACTGGGATGCGGCCAACGACTTGGCGCAGGACACATTTCTCAAGGCGTACAATGCCCTACCCCGTACCGATGCCGGCCTGCAAATCTCACCCTGGCTGTATCGCATAGCTACCAACACAGCCCTCGACGCCCTGCGCCGCCGCAAGCGTATCACCTGGGTTCCCTTCTCCTCAGAGTGGGAGCCTCACTCTCCCTATCCCGACCCCGCCACCACCCAGGCCGAAAGCGACGCCATCAGTCGCTCCCTCAGCCAGGTTCCCGCCGACCAGCGCATCTGCCTGGTCCTCCACATGGACCAGGGCCTTTCGTACAAGGAAATAGCCGAGACCCTGGGCATTTCGGTCAACCTGGTGGCCGTTCGTATCTACAGAGGGCGCGAGAAGTTTATCGAGGC
>JBBSIX010000230.1:0-5503 GCA_038231875.1 Chloroflexia bacterium
AGGCATAGAGACGTTCAACAGCCAGTTGGAGAAGATGGGCTTACAGAGGCTGCACGCCCGCACCAATCCTGGTTTTGAGATCAAGGTCCTTGCCTCTCTTCTTGCGTTGGCTTGTGTTAATCTTATCTAGCAATCAAGGTGGGCGTTTGTTCTCCGCATCACCCAACCCCGGGGTTGTAGGCGTACCTACAACCCCGATTGGGAGCCGAACTACTTGTTGCCGAAACGGATCTGGTCGAGGAAGTACCAGGACACAGCGTCCGTCTTGCCTGTGATGGCGCCGTCCTTACCTGCTTTGACCTGATAGAAGCTGATCACCTGGTTGGTGGTGTCGCCGTTCTCGTCAAAGCTGGTCTCGCCGAGCACGCCCTTGTAGTTCTTGGTGTTGCGTAGAGCCTCGCAAACGCCTTCGCGGGTAGCGCTGTTGGCGCGGCTCATAGCGTCAATAGCGATCTTGGCGGTCTCGTAGCCGGGGCCTGAGTAGGAGCCGATAGGTTCCTTGAAGTTAGCGGCGGTGTAGTCCTGGATAAACTGCTTGGCTTCGGGGAGCACATCAACGTTCACGGCGGCCACTGTGCCGTAGGTGTTGATGCCTTCGACGCCTGCCACATCCAGGAACTGCCCGTCCACAAGGCCGTCGCCGCCCATCAAGGGTACGTCGAGGCCGGCGGACTTCATCTGCTTGCGAGCCTGGGGAATACCGTTGGAAGATGTGCCGCCGTAGTAGATGAAGTCTGGGCCTTGCGCGGCGACCTTGGTCATGATCGAGCTAAAGTCGCTGGTGCCTGCGGGCACACCGTCGTGGCCGAGCACTGTGCCGCCCTTGCTCTTAAACTCTTTCTCGAAGTTGTCGGCGATGCCTTTGCCGTAGGTCTCGGTATCGTCGAGGATGTACACCTTCTTGAGATTAAGCTTGTCGTAAGCGTAGTCGGCGGCGGCAGGGCCTTGCACGTCGTCGGTGGCGGCCACGCGGAAGTAGGTGACTTTACCTGTGGGCCTGTAGTCCTTGGTCTTACCGAATTCGGGCTTGGTCAAGGTCTCATTGGTGTTCGAGGGGCTGATCTGGCAGAGGCCGGCGGTGTTGAGCTTGGGCATCATAGCCTGAGCGTTGGAACTGTTGAACGGGCCGAGCACCACCAAAGCGGAGTTGTCGGAGATAAAGCTGTCGGAGTTCTTGGAGCTTTGCGCCGGGTCATGCGAGTTGGCGCCGGGGGGCACGTCGTCGAGGACGTAAGCTTCGAGCTTGTACTGTTTACCGTTGATCGTCACGCCGCCGTTCTTGTTTGCCTGGTCAATGGCAAGCTGCATACCGTTGCGGGTGGGCAGGCCCACCGAAGCGTCGGCGCCGGATAGGGGCAGGTCAATGCCGATCTTGATGGTGTCTCCCGACACGCCTCCGCCGCCGGTGACGGATGTCTCGGCCATGGCTTTGGTAGGCTCCATCATGGCTTTGGTAGGCTCCATCATGGCTTTGGTAGGTTCCATCATGGCTTTGGTAGGTTCCATCATGGTAGTGGCGGTGGGCTGCTCCATCATGGTGGTAGCTGTCGGCTCAAGGGGGACAGCTGTGGGGGTGGCCGCGCCGCAGGCCGAAAGGACCATACCGGCTGCCACTGTTAGGGAAACGATTCCCATGCTGAATCTGGTTGATTTCCTGGTCATGTACTTTCCTCCAAATCAAAGATAGTAGGTGTCACCTCGCAGACGTTATAGTAATAAGCCGCGTAGGTTTCTCTGGGTTGCCCGGACCCTCAAGGGAATGGGATTGCGAGGTAGAAAGGATGTTGTAGAGGGCGAACCACCTCCCCTCAAGCTCCAAGAGCCGGCGGCAAAGCGCGGGCCACTAGAGCGATTGGTGTAGGCACACCCGCCTCTGCACCAGGTGCCGGCTGCGGTGTAGGCGAATTATAGAGTAAGCAGCAGGGGCTGTCAAGAGTTTTCGTGTAAAAGCCTTGACTCGGCAGGCCAAGCGTTATATAATGGGTGAAATCTCCGAAAGCGATATGATCGGAGGGTACGCCTATGAAAATGCTATATTTGGGGGCACTACGGCTGGGAAAGCTGCTGCCCCGTGCGTCTAAGTAAAAACACCGGCTGCGAGTGCGTCTCGCTCCGGTGTTTGTGTTTTGTGGGCCGTGGCGGCCACGGCACGAGCCGTTCGGCTGCTGTAGCACAGAGTGGTAGGGTCAGACCAAAGTATGGAGGTTATGGGTATGAATTCGAGTATGATCGGCAAAATCGAAAAGGCACAACGCTATGAGCACGAACCTGAGCGCATCGCAATCAAGAATCTCCAGGCCGACTTCCGAGGTGAACACGACAGTTACCATATTACTCTAGATAACGACCATTGGAATTGCCAATGCAGTTTCTTTTCAAGTCACGGCACTTGCAGCCATGTGATGGCCGCACAACGTATCCTGGCGCCTATGCTCTCCCTCGAGAGCCGCAGCGAAACCCCACTAACCCACGTGTAGAAGCTATCTCATGCAGGACGGCATGAGGGGAAGCAGGCCGGACAGCCCCTTGTATGGCTGTCCGGTCTTTTTGCGCTGGTGATAACCCCATCTCAAGCTGTGCTACGCCTGACCTCTTACGTTCGCACAACGGTTTGTACGGCTTTTTCGGCTGTGTTATACTTCCCTGAACAATAAGTAGAGGCGCGCTGCGCTTCACCACTTCGACCTGACCCTATGCGAACTCCACCCCTATTCCCTTCGGCCACCGCCGACCCGCTATTGTCCCGCGCCCACGATCTGCTTTTGCGCTCGAAGCTCACCGTCGCGGTGGCCGAGTCGTGTACGGGCGGGTTGCTGGGGGCTGCGCTTACCGAGCTTCCGGGCGCCTCGGCTTACTTCTTGGGCGGGGTGCTGGCCTACAGCTACGAACTGAAGACATCGCTGCTCGGTGTCGACGCTCAACTCATTGCCGAGTACGGTGCGGTGAGTGCAGAGACTGCGACGGCAATGGCTAGAGGGGTCGTGGGGCTGGCGGGGGCTGATGTCGGTATCGCCGTCACGGGCATCGCGGGGCCTCTGGGAGGCACGCCGTCAAAGCCGGTGGGCACGACCTATGTTGCATTGGCGCTGCCGGGAAGCGAACAGGTAAGCGCGTTTTGGTGGGGGGGCAGCCGGGATGAGAACCGCCGTAGTTCGGTGGAGGCTGCTCTCCAGATGCTCGTGACGGCCCTGGAAAAGAGGCAATCGGCGCTGTCCCGCGCCCCTTTATCGAGATTTCAACCTGAGTAGATCGTCCCGGCGAAACTAGATAAGAGAGCTTCTATTGTACGAAAAAACGACTCTGGCCAACGGCCTGCGGATCCTCACCAACCGGATGCCTCACACCCACTCGGCGGCGGTGCAGTTCTACGTGGGGGTGGGCGCACGCAACGAGCAGATCGAAAAGAGCGGTATCAGCCATTTTCTGGAGCATATGGTCTTCAAGGGCACGTCCAAGCGGCCCAGGCCGGTGCAGATTTCCGAGGCGATAGAGGGGGTGGGCGGGGCGTTGGATGCCGCTACCGACCACGAGCATACCAACTATCGCGCGCTTGTGCCCAGTCCTCATCTGGCGGCGGCTGTGGATGTTCTCAGCGATATGCTGCGCCGCCCTCTGCTTCTCAAGGAGGAGGTGGCCCGCGAACGGGATGTGATTATCGAGGAAATTAGCTCGACTTACGACTCGCCCTCCGAGATTGTAGATTTCCTGTTCGATGAGCTGCTCTGGGGCAACCACCCTCTGGGGCGAGATGTGGCCGGCAGCAAGCAAACCGTGCGTCGCATCCGCTCGCAAGACCTTGAGACACACCTGCTGCAAGGCTATACGCCGGACCGGATCGTGGTGAGCGTGGCCGGCAACGTCACGCACAAGAGAGTGGTACGTGAGTTGGAACGGCAGTGGGGCGATCTCGCGCCCGCAGCAGCCGGCGCTCACCTGCCCGCCGCGCCCGCGCCCCCGCCCGATGAAACAGGCCCACGAACGCTGCCTTACCGCAAGCGTACCGAGCAGACCAATCTCATCCTGGGTGTGCCTGCCCTCTCTTATACCCACCCGCAGCGCTACACACAGGATGTGCTCGATGCGATACTGGGGAGCGGCATGTCCTCACGCCTCTTTGTGGAGATACGCGAGAACCGGGGCCTGGCATACGCCGTGTCCAGCTTCACCCGCACCTATCAGGACACCGGAGCATTCGGGGTGTACGCGGCTGTGGATAACGAGAAGGTGCCAAGCGCCCTTCAAGGTATACTGGCCGAAATGGAACGGATCAAGCGGGAGCCTGTGCCGGACACGGAACTGCGTAAGGTCAAGGAGTATATCAAGGGGCACACTTTGCTGGGGCTGGAGCGCAGCGGCTATGTGGCCCACTGGGGGGGCTGGCAAGAGTTGATGCTGGGCCGGATACAGGGTGTTGACGAAGTGCTTGAGCAGGTCGAGGCGGTCACGTCGGAAGGCGTAGCCGCTCTCGCCAACGAACTGTTCCGAGAGGAGCGACTCCACCTCGCCCTTGTAAGCCCAATGAAGAACGCCCTGAGCCTTACCGACCACCTGCATCTCCACTAGGGGTTGGTGCGATGCATAGGAGTGCGGCTTTGACTATCAAGCCATTTGCTCAAGAGACTCACGAAATGGAGGCGCTGCTGGCGGTTGCCAGGGGCGATCAGCCTGCCGACCTCCTGCTCAAGGGGGGCCGCCTCCTGAACGTGTTCAGCGGCGAGATATATACAGCAGATGTGGCCCTCGCGGGGGGCAGGGTAGCCGGCGTTTCGGACGTGCCCGGCTTGTATTCGGGCCGCGAGACACTCGAGCTTCACGGGGAGTACATCGCCCCCGGCTTCATAGATGCCCATGTGCATATAGAAAGCAGTATGCTCCTGCCCGCAGAGTTCGCCAATGCAGTGCTGCCCCACGGCACCACCTCGGTGGTAACGGACCCGCACGAGATCGCCAACGTGCATGGCCTCGAAGGGATACGCTTTATGCTGGCCGCGAGCGCCGGGCTTCCCCTCCATGTGTTCGTCATGCTGTCGTCCTGCGTGCCGGCCACCAACATGGAAACCTCAGGAGCGCAACTCAACGTCCAAGACCTGGCCGCCCTTCTGGGTGAAGACCGTGTACTGGGCATCGCCGAGATGATGAACTACCCCGGCGTGGTGGCCGGGGCCGGAGATATGATTGCCAAGGCCCTACTGGGTCACGGGGCGGGGCTGCGAGTGGACGGCCATGCTCCTATGCTCAACGGCGCGGCCCTGCAAGCCTACGCTGCCGTCGGTATCGCCTCGGACCACGAGTCGGTGGGGGCGGAGGAGGCGATGCGGAAGTTGAGGGCAGGGATGCAGGTGCTTATCCGAGAAGGCTCCACGGCCCGCAATTTATCGGCGTTGCTGTCGATAGTGACACCGATCAACTCCCGCTTCTGCTCTTTCGCCACCGACGACAAGCAACCCGCAGACCTGCAAAGCCAGGGACACATAGACCACAACGTGCGCCGCGCGGTCGCCGC
>JBBSIX010000231.1:0-5500 GCA_038231875.1 Chloroflexia bacterium
ACATTCGCGCCCTAAGCATAACCGGAACTTTTGAAAGGGCAAACACAAAGGCGGGGCATATAACGCTCCGCCTTTGTGTTTGCCTTGTTGCCCTCCACTCTAAGTACTACAATTACAATCGCAGTTATGAGGAAATGATGGCGGGATCTTGATTAGCATAGCACATGCTCTACCCTTGAACTCTCACTCCGGCAGAACAGTGCATACTTTTATGGTGATTACCCACATCTCAAGCTATGCTGGGCTGCCGTGTCGGGCAAGCACCGCGTAAGATGTGGGTAATCACCAGATACTTTTATGTTGATTGCGAACCGAGTACTTCCACATAATGTGGATTATGCATGATGCCCAGGATGTTGCCGAACGGATCGATCACGGTGGCAGTTACAAAGCCACTGCCTCTGTCCTGTGGCGCTTCGAGCTCTTTGGCGCCCATAGACAGCACTTGCTTTAGCATCTTCTGCACATCATCGACGTGCCAATAGACCACCACCCCAGCCGGGCCGTCGGGAAACGTCAGATGGGGTGCATATTTGCTGTCGATAATGCCGACCTCGGTCTGGTAATCACCAATGCGGAACTCGGCGTACGCGGGTCTCTGGAAGTATGGCTTTGTTCCCAGCAGTTCGCTGTACCATTTAATCGCCGCCTGATGATCGGCCGCCCATACGCTTATCGTCGCGATGCCTCTTAGCGTCTGTGTCACACCTGACTCCTTTCTAGTCGGCTTTACCCGGCGATAAATCGGCCAAATATCTAACACGTTCGCCTGGAGTACTAAGATTTGCCGGCCCAGAGGGTGCTGAAGCCTTCCCCTTTGATCATGCGGACGAAAGCCATGCGCTCCAGCTTCCACAACTGCCTGGCGGCGTCGCGGACGGCAGCCTCGGCCTCGGCGGGGGGCATACCGGCGCGGTGGAGCCTGTCCACCAGTTTTTCCACGACGCCGTGCTCGTCCAGGCATCGCACCGATTTCATCCAGGGCACGCCCAAGATACTACGGATTTTGCCGAGGCCGGGCCTCAACTTCTCAACCGCTCTGATGCGCTCGCCCATCGAGTTGACTTGCGGCATCACCTTGACCGTCGGGCCGACCAGTTCGTCCCGACGGGTGTCTACAATGATGGCGCGGCGCAGCAGAGGGAAGAAGATCGTGATAACCTCTGCTTCGGCTATCCCCGATAGTACCTGGCTGAGAAACTGGTCCTCATCGTCCATAGCATTTCTCCTAACCATTGTTGCATGCTGCGCGCCGTGCAGCGCCAATCTTCCAGCCGGCTCATGCATGAGCCGGCGCCAAAGCCGAGATGCTACTTTTCGCCCTCGGTGCCGGCTTTGGCCGCGCCGCCCCCGATGCGCGTGACTTTGGTGCCGCACTTTGGGCACTCGCCCTGTGTGGCGGGCCTGCCGTTTTTCAGGGTGATCTGCTGGGGATTTTTCATGTCAACCATTTCCCGGTCTTTTACGCAATAAGCTTGTACCATAATAGGACCTCCATTTAGACTTGGTTTATCACGACTGTTCCACCGGCCGTACCGACATGTGCGCCTTCCAATGCCGACGGGCCTGTAATAGGCGTGATTATACACCGCCACAGGCGTGGTGTCAACAAGGACTGTGGAAGTCATGTGCAGAAGGGAGTGTCAGGGCGCACCGCTCAGGCCACGCCTCGGCGCATGGGCGGGCGCTGTGGGTTGCTATTCCTCCTCCGAGGAGGACAAGCGCCTCCAAACAACATCTATCGTACTGTAGCTGTAGCCGCGCCGCATCAGGAATCCTGAGAGTCTGCGCTTTGCGGCCTGGGGTTCGAGGCTGTTGTACTGGCGCATCCGCTTGCGTGCCAGGGCAAGGGCGTTCCCCAGGTCGGTGCCGGCGACCGGCTCATCGCCATCCTCGCCCGACTCGACAACGGCCTCTTCGGCCTCCTGTGCAAGCTCCTTTTGCTCTGCCTCGTGCTGCTGCATCACCTCGTCCACGATCTCCTGTGGCACACCCTTCTGCCGCAGTTCACTCCTGAGAAGGCGCGGCCCACGGGGAGAAAAGGCCATACGATTGCCGATCCAGAAGCGAGCGAACTCCAGGTCGTCCACGTACTTGTCTGTTCGCAGCTTCTCCAGGACGCCGGCTATCTGCCCCGGCTGGTATCCCTTCTTACGCAGCCTCATCTCCACTTCGCGTGCCGAGCGCGGGCGATACGAGAGGAAGGCCAGCGCCTTGTGGTAGATTTCGTCCAGCTCCTGCGCTTGGTAAAGCCTCTCCAACCGCTCAGGGGGGCATTCCTGCCCGACCGTCAGTCGCTCTTGGGCAGCTACGTTCAGCGACACCGCCACGGCGTGCTTGCCGTCTATAAAGACGTGTACCTTGTCGGGGTCCATCGGGTCGGCTTGCAGGGCCGTGATTGTGCTTTGCATGGTTACCCTCCCTCGGTCCATGCAGCGTATAGAAAAGGAGGGGCGGCTACACACCGCCCCACCACTACTTGCTCAGGCCCGGAGCCTCTCTACGCTACAGTTCTTCTTCTTCGTCCTCAGTCTCCTCCGTAGCTGCCGACTTGCCGTTCTTGCCCGCCCCTACGCCGATAGCCAGAGCTGTGGTCTTACCGGCGGCCATAGCTGTGCGAATTTGTGTGTCAATCTCGTCGGCTATCTCAGGGTTGTTGCGGAGGAACTCCTTGACGTTCTCGCGGCCCTGGCCCAGGCGCTGGTCGCCGAACGAATAGAAAGCGCCACTCTTACGAAGTACGTTCAGTTCGGCCCCCAGGTCCACCAGCGAGCCGGTGCGACTGATGCCTTCGTTGAACATTATGTCAAACTCAGCGGTGCGGAACGGCGGGGCAACCTTGTTCTTCACTACCTTGACGCGCACCCGGTTGCCGGTAATATCGGTGCCCTGCTTGAGCGACTCGACGCGGCGTATCTCCATACGTATCGAGGCGTAAAACTTAAGCGCGTTGCCGCCTGAGGTAGTTTCGGGGTTGCCGTACATCACCCCGATCTTCATACGTATCTGGTTGGTGAATATCAGGCAGCAGTGGCTCTTACTGATCGCACCTACCAGCTTGCGGAGCGCCTGCGACATGAGGCGAGCCTGCAAGCCCACGTGACTGTCGCCCATCTCACCCTCGATCTCGGCACGGGGCACAAGGGCCGCCACCGAGTCGATCACCACCACATCGAGCGCGCCGGAGCGCACCAGCGTCTCGGCGATCTCCAGCGCCTGCTCGCCGTTGTCGGGCTGGGAAATAAGCAAGTTCTCCAGGTTGAGGCCCACGCGGGAGGCATACTCAGGGTCGAAGGCATGCTCGGCGTCTATGTAGGCGGCCATGCCGCCCAGCTTCTGAGCCTCGGCCATGATGTGGTAGCAAAGAGTGGTCTTGCCCGAGGACTCCGGGCCGTAAACCTCCACCACGCGGCCCCGAGGCACACCACCCCCGCCAAGCGCCATGTCGAGGGCAATCGAGCCGGTCGGTATCGACTCTACTTGCAACTTACCCCCGAAGTCGATCATCTTCATAATGGAGCCTTTGCCGAACTGGCGGTCTATCTGCGCCATCGCGTTCTCAAGGGCCTTGTCTCGGTCTGACATCTCGATTCTCCTGTGGAAATCTCTGTGCTGAATAATACAACAAATCTCGGCTCAATAGTTCACAACGAAGATGTGCAGAAATATTATAGCGCCTCTCGGAAACAGCCGGATAAATCGCTCATTTGTTCTACTGCACAAGCTAATTTTACCTGAAAACGAGAGGTTTGTCAATGTGCAAATCCTAATGATTACCCACATCTCAAGCGGTTCAAGCGGTGCTTGATAACGCTACCGGCAGGCGAGAAAATACTACGCCTTGTATGCTTCACGCAGTGAGGCATCAGTAGGTGGCGCATGATTCTGGGTGATAGAGCACCTGCACTGTGTTATTCCGCACCGATGCATGTATATGCATAATGTCATACAGGCGCACTGAGTCCTCACTGCGTGAGGCATACAAGGCGTAGTATCCCCTCGCCTCCTAGCACGGTAGCATACGTAGCTTGAGATACGAGTAATCACCAGGCAAATCCTGGTAGGACTGTTGCATAATACCTCCCAGTCTGATAAGGTATGTTGAGCAGTGGGCGGCGTAGACACTGCTCCGTACCGGCCATGTATCAGCCTATGGAGGGCGGATGCCGCGCATTATCGAAATTATCTCCCCAAGCCGCCGAGTGGATGTTATTCAGGGGCTTGACGAATCCACCAGCGTGGTACGCGACTACGTGCTGCTGGTGGTTTTGAGTTGCATTATTGCAACCTTTGGGCTGGTGCTGAACAGTGGCGCGGTGATTATCGGCGCAATGCTTATCGCCCCCCTGATGTCGGCTATCCTCGCGGTGGCTCTGTCTCTGGTACGGGGAGACCTGCGGAGGTTGGGCAGAGCGTTGCTCACGCTGACTATGGGGGTCACAATCTCGGTTGTGTTGAGCACGCTCTTGGGCAGCATGGTGTCGGTGGGCGGGTTGAACTTCCTGGAGGAGCTACCCACCGAAGTGCTGACGCGCACCCAGCCCACCTTGTTCGACATGGTGATAGCGCTGGCGGGTGGGGCGGCAGCGGCCTATGCGCTGGCCCAGCCCAAGCTATCGGCCACCCTGCCGGGCGTTGCGATAGCCACCGCCTTGATGCCGCCGCTGTGTGTTATCGGCGTGGGGCTTTCGCAGCAAAGGTCGGACATCAGCACAGGCGCATTCCTCTTGTTCCTGGCAAACCTTGTGGCGATCATCTTCGCAAGCTCGGTGGTGTTCACGGCTGTCGGCTTCGGCCCAATCGCCCGCGCCCGCCGAGAACAGACCCTCCCGCCCGGCATCCTCATGTCCAGCGGCCTCATCCTACTGGTGGCGGTGCCCCTGGGGGGCTTCTTGATCCGTATCGCTCACGACGCCCACGACAACGTGCTGATACGCACCACCCTGATACAGCAACTGAACGATAGGAGCGACGGCAGTACGCTCGTGGGCTTCGATAAGGAGTTCAAGTCGGACCACATAGGTCTTACCGCCACTATCCGCTCGCCCGGCACACTCACCTACGGCGACTCGGTGAAGATACAGAAGGAGCTGGCGGCTCAGTTGCAAAAGAAGGTGGCTCTCAAGCTGTTGGTGGTGCCGGTGACGGCCCTCGACCCGCTTGTGCCGCCCACCGCAACGCCCACCCCGACTCCCAGCAAAACACCCACTCCAACAATAACAGATACGCCCACCCCGGCCCCCACTAGTACCCACACCCCTACCGGCACCGCCACGCCGACCATGATGCCGACTGTTACACCCTCACCGACGGCTACCCAGACACCAACGCCATCACCAACGCAAACACCTACACCGTCACTAAGGGACCGTCGACAAAAAAGCTAGCCACTGATCATGGTATACTCCAGTCAGCAGATGCTGGAGGTATGCTGATGGAACTAACCGACTCGCTCAAGACGATGTTGATCGCAACCGCTAAATCGCTCAAGGGCAGTGAC
>JBBSIX010000232.1:0-5486 GCA_038231875.1 Chloroflexia bacterium
AACCGTTATAATATTGATGTCGTCCATGTGCTTGCTCCTTTAGATGGTTGGTCTGCTAACATCCATCCTATAGGATTGGCGCTTGGACGCGCTACTCTAAACTAGCAATCAAGGTATAATGTAAATATTCAGATTTGGGGTGGGACAACGGTCTGTGGGGGCCTGAATGCGAAGCAGAACCCCCCGTGCCTGCCCTCTATCCTTGCCTCGTAGATCGGGGAACAACAACCCGGGCAGGTACTGGGGTTCTTGGCGTAGCCAATTCAAGCCCCTACAGTTCATCCTTTACGAGTTCTCCACCGTAACTCCTCTACAAATAGAGATTACGAAGGGTAGGGGCACGGCGCGCCGTGCCCCTACGGACGCGCACATTTTCATCGGCGGTGGTGGCATGAGGGTCATGATTACTCTGAACACTTACTCTATAATATCGAATAGCCTAGCATCTATCTTGACAGACACCAAATCCCAACAGAAGGAGCATTAGAATCCCGAGCTTCGAGATTCGATTCCAACAGCATGTCCGACAATACAACTCAACGATGGACGCCCGAATGGGTGAGCGATGCCGTTTTTTACCAGATTTTCCCGGACCGCTTTGCCAAAAGCGATGCGGTAAAGAAGCCGAACAACCTTGAAGCGTGGAGCAGCCCACCCACCACGCATGGCTTCAAGGGAGGCGACCTGATTGGCGTGGTGGAACACTTGGACTACCTGCTCGACCTGGGCATCAACGCTATCTACTTCAATCCAGTCTTCCAATCGTCGGCCAACCACCGCTACCACACGTATGATTACTTCAACGTAGACCCTCTGCTGGGGGGTAACGAGGCACTACGCACGCTGATTGATGAGGCGCACCGGCGGGGCATACGCATCATACTCGATGGGGTGTTCAATCATGCTAGCCGGGGCTTCTTCCAGTTCCACGATATTATGGAGAACGGCCCCAAATCGCCCTACGTAGACTGGTTTACGGTGCGGAGTCTGCCCCTCAATGCCTACGACGAGCGCGTGCCGCCTAATTACGATGCCTGGTGGCAGCTTCATGCCTTGCCCAAGTTCAATGTGTACAACCCGAACGTGCGCGAGTACCTTATGTCGGTGGCCGAGTTTTGGATCAGGTTCGGCATAGACGGCTGGCGGCTCGATGTGCCTGCCGAGATCGGTGACGACGCTTTCTGGCAGGAGTTCCGCCGTCGCGTCAAAGCGATCAACCCGGAGGCCTACATCGTCGGCGAAATTTGGCATGCCGCCCAACACTGGCTCCAGGGCGACCAGTTCGACGCGGTGATGAATTACCTCTTTACCAAGCTGTGCATCGAGTTTTTCATTGGCCGCAACGTGGACCCTGCCCTGGTGGAGGGTTCGTCACTGTGGCCGGTGCGCCATATCGGGGCCGAGGAGTTCGGCATGGAGGTCGAAGCCTTGCTCAAGCTGTACAGCCCGCAGGTGACGCAAGTGCAGCTAAACCTACTCGACAGCCACGATACCGCCCGCTACCTGACCATGGCGCGCGGCGACGGAAGCGCCCTGCGACTCTCTACTCTTTTCCAGATGGTCTACCCAGGCGCGCCCTCGGTCTACTACGGCGATGAGATCGGCATGGCCGGAGGCAAAGACCCCCTGTCTCGCGGCGCTTTCGCCTGGGACCCCCAGCAGTGGAACAGCGACCTGCGCGATTTCTTCAAACGGGCCATCGCCCTGCGGCATGAGCACCCTGCCCTGCGCCGAGGCGGCTACCACACCCTGCTCGCCGGTGGCGGCGTCTACGTAGTCGGCAGAGATTGGGAGGACGACTGCCTGATTGTGGCCTTCAACGTCGGCGACGAGCAGGCGGCGGGCACGGTTCCTGTTGGCGGCTTCCTGCCCGACGGCGCTTTGCTGGTGGATGTCTGGAACGGCGAACGCCGCACGGTAGAGGGAGGACACCTGGAATTGTCGCTGCCTCCCAGATCGGGTACCGTGTTCGTGGTCGCCCCTGCCGGCGAAGGCGGCTATAGTGGTTAGCTTATGACACGCGCCTACTGGGACAAGGACCGCTTCCTGCTACGCGTAGCCGAGCAAACACCGCTCATCCAGGGGCCGGAGGAGGTGGAGCGGGCGATACTTGCCATATTCCGGCACGACTGCGAACCCGGCGGCGACGCGCTGACCGAGCGGATACTTGCCGAGGCAACTGGGCTGACTGTGCCTGCCATCCTGGAGTTGCGGCGCGAGTTGGAACGGGCGGAGGTGCTGGAGCCTGGCCTTTCGATCCAACTGACCCTCGATGCGAGGGAAACGCTGGCTGAGGAGTGGGGATGGTTTGCTGAGGAGCCTGCCGAACAGTCCGAGTTCGCCATGCCCGACACACCCACGCCTCTCGGTAACTAAAAGGCCAAGCCCGCAGCCGGCTAATCACGCGGCCACAGCGTTTGTTCGCACACTGAGTGGTAGGCGCAGGCGCGGCATCTGGCCGGGCTATCGTGGCTGCGGTCTACCTCTTCCTCTTGCCGGGCCTGTCGCATCTCCTCCAGGACGGTGAGCAGATAGGCGCGGGTTTGGCGGTTGTAGTCCACCTGGAATGTGTCGTGGCTGTAGCGCAAAAGGCCGTAGGGAGGCCGCTTGCCCCCGGCCTCCTCAAGCAGCAGGCAATAGGCAAGCACTTGTAGCAGGTGCGACTCGTGCGGCTCGGCTTCGGTACGCCCAGGCTTTACCTCCACCGGCACCGGCCCTCGCGAAGTTTGCACCACGTAGTCGGGCTTGCCCGTCAGCCCAAACCGCGCCGAGTAGAGCGGCCTGCCCTCCTCGCCCACCCCCATGTCGGACTGCAACACCCTACCCGGGGGCAGCCCACTCTCTCTCCTTAAGCGCGCCGAAATTATAAGGGCCGACACCGCTAGCCCCAGGAGGAGCAGACCGATTATCGCTGCGATGGACATGGGAATCCTTCAGTGCCTTTACAGGATTGTCCGCATACTCTTTTTCGCCTCGCCAATCACGCGAACCCTATTCTAACGCTTAGAAGGATAGGAAGGTTGCACACGCGATTAATAGGGCATATTTCTTGCTTGCCCTACCTCTTATACAAGCGTATAGGAGGCTTACAATGCGAGTTGAAAAAGACCTTACGGTGAACGCACCTGTTGAAAGGGTCTACGGGATGTGGACCGACTTTGAGAACTTCCCTTCTTTTATGAAGCACGTCGAGTCGGTGAAGATGACCGGCGATAAAATGACCCACTGGAAGGCCAAGCTCGGCCCCATCACTAAGGAATGGGATGCGCAGATCGAGGGCTTGGTGCCCAATCGCACCGTCACCTGGCGCTCCACTACGGGGGCCGACAACGCGGGGGCCGTTACCATGTCCGCGCTCGGACATTTGACCGAGATGCACGTGGTGATCGAGTACGACCCCACATGGTTCGAGGCGCTGGGCGACACGATCACCCAAACCACCTCCCGCAGCGTGGAGGAAGACCTCGAACGCTTCAAGCGCCTGGCCGAGGGGACCGATCCCGACAAGGCCGGCTCGAACGTCGGCCCCCACATGGGCGAGCATGGGGCGCACGGCTCCCAACCCACGTACAGCAAAAGCGAGAGGCCCGAAACACAGTAGCATGGAAAAGCGGGCGAAACAGTACGCAAGCCGGACGAGAGTGCCCGGCTTGCGTGCTGCTTTAAGGCCATAATCCGCCGTGTAACCGCTCCCGTATGTTTAGATAGCGGCTGTAACTGCAGCCATGCCATTTCACAACACCAAATTGAGGAGAAGCTAATTAACATGACCAAGAATATATTACGTGTAATGTCGTTCCTGGCGCTGCTCTTGCTCGCACTGCCCGCGCTGGGCGCGGGGCCGAGCCAGGCGCAAGAGGGGTCCCGCACCTTCCCCGAAACAGGCAAGACGATCAAGGGCAGGTTCCTGGAATATTGGACCACTCACGGCGGTCTGGCCCAGCAGGGCTTCCCTATCTCCGAGGAGATACAGGAGAAGAGCGACACCGACGGCAAGACCTACACCGTCCAGTATTTCGAGCGGGCCGTTTTTGAGAAGCACCCGGAGAACAAGGCTCCCAACGACGTGCTTCTGTCGCTGTTGGGTACGTTCCGGTACGAGCAGCAGTACCCCAACGGCGCGCCTGCCCAGCAGCCAGGCGCCGAAAACGCCGTCAAGTTCAACGAAACAGGCAAGACCCTGGGCGGCAGGTTCCGTAAGTACTGGAATGAGCATGGCGGCCTGGCCCAGCAAGGCTATCCGATCTCCGATGAGTTTCAAGAGGTATCGGCCCTCAACGGTAAGACCTATAGAGTGCAATACTTCCAGCGCGCTGTGTTCGAGTACCACCCGGAGAACCCGGCCCCCAATGATGTACTTCTCTCGCAACTGGGAACCTTCCGCTACAAGGCCAAGTACGCAGCCGGCTCAGGCGGCACGGGCGGAGCCAAAGAGGTGGCGGTGGACATAGTGGACTTCGACTTCAAGCCGATGAGCATAACAGTTGACGTGGGCGCCAAAGTCACCTGGACGAATGTCGGCCCGACGATCCACACCACCACCGGCAAAGCGGGGCAGTGGGACTCCGGCATCATGCAGAAGGGCCAGAAGTTTAGCTACACCTTCGACAAGGCCGGCACTTATGAATACCTGTGTACCATACACCCCTTGATGAAGGGCACTGTGATAGTAAAATAGGGCAACGAGCGGCCCGTTACCTCTCTTTTCCGTCTTTCCGAACTTCTTCTTTGCGGCAGGGTTTGCAAGGGCAAAGGTAGGTTGCTCATGTGGGGTGCAGGGGTTTCCCCTGCCGGGGCTTGGGAAACCCCAAGCTCCATAGCCCCCTCTTTAGCCGGCTACGAGCAGTTTTCCCACTCGTCCTCGATGCGGCGCTTGATCTGCCGGATGGCGTTGCGAAGCTCGCGGTCTATTGTGCGGCGGGAGCGACCTTGCAGGCCGGCGATTTCGCGGTTGGACAGGCCGAGGCCATAGCGCAACATGACTGTTTGCCGCAATCCATCGTCCAGCGGGTCGGTGTGATACTTCCAGGCATCGTGGCTCTCTATATCCACTATCCCGCCCTGGGCAGATGCGTCTTCCAGACGTTCTTCTGTGGGCGGGGCATCGTCGGCCTCGCTCGCGCCGGAAAGAGTAGATACCATGCGTACTCTTGAGCGGTAGTGGGATGAACGGCGCACATAGTGGAGCAAACGCCAGGGTAGCGTCGTCGCCAGATACGGCAGGAACGGCGTCTGGGCGGGCCGCCAGCTGTCGAGTAAGTCGCAAAACTCGATGAACGCCTGCTGCTCTATATCTACAGGCTCCAAAGAATGGTCTCTGTTCGACCTGTTCAGCCCAAGCACAGCCCGCCTGGCCGGTGCCGACAAGCGCCACACCAGGCTGCCCAACAGCAAGAACAGAGCGTTTCGCGCCTGCCACCCGGAGGCCGAGCGCCAACCCTCATGCGCTGAGTGGCCTTTTGCGAGCAGCGCTGCCTCCTCGATCT
>JBBSIX010000233.1:0-5481 GCA_038231875.1 Chloroflexia bacterium
ACTGTTGGCGGGTGCCGGCGAAAACGATCTTCACCTGCGGGTTGTTGTGCCGGCAGGCTTCCAGCAGCGTAAGCTGGCTACGGCAGTTTATCTCCAAGTCGGTGAACGGGTCTACCATCGAGTCAAGATGGCTGACTTGCCCGGCCAGGTTGAAAATATAGTCCTGCCCCTGCACCAGATAGTTCATCGTGGGCTGGGTGCGTATATCGGCTATGTTCACCCGCAGCCGGTCTTCTATGCCGGCTATGTTGTGCCGGTTGCCGCCGTATTGAGGGATAAGCGAGTCTACAAGCAGCACCTGCGCGTCGAGTTGTACCAGGCGGCGGGCCAGGTTGGAGCCGATAAAGCCCATGCCGCCGGTGATCATCACCCGCTTGCCGGCGTACTCCCGCTCGTGCTCGGCAGGGGAGGTCTGCACTGCTTCCTCGGCAGGTCGCTCGTTGCGTGTATCCGACTGCCAGACCCAACCCGCCGTCACCGCTCGCCGCCTGCTTCATTACCGGCCACGGCAGAGGCCGCACCTCCGGCGCGCTTCTCCCCGGACTGCATAGCCCTGGCTTCGGCCTCTGTGCGGTAGGCGAGGGAGGGGTTTGCAGCGACCCGCCGCATCGGGGGCTTGACGCTCTTTACCGGCTTGCGACCCGTGATCCTGGGCATCAGCACAAGCTCTACCCATAGTTGAGAAAGCTGGCGGGCGGTAGCGACGAGCCTCGGAAGGTTGAAAAACTGCGAACGGCCATAGGCACGGTGGTAGTGATGCACCGGCACCTCCGCGAACACAGCGCCCGATTCGTGTAGCTTCTTGACCAGTTCCACAGGGATCGTGCCTGTCGTGGACTTGAGGGTGAACCGCTCCAGGGCCGATTTGCGTATCAGGCGGAAGTCGCAGTCGGTATCGCGCACCGGCAGTCCAAACGCCAACTTCACCGTCCAGTGATATATCTTGCCGATGATGATGCGAAAAAGAGGGTCATGCCGGGCTATCTTGTAGCCCTGCACAACATCTACTTCGGGGCGTAGCGCGGCCAACAGCAGGGCCAGTTCGTGGGCGTCGTACTGGGCGTCGCCGTCGGTGTAAAAGACCAACTCCTTACGAGCCTCAGCGAAGCCCACCCGCAGCGCGCCGCCATAGCCTAGCACTTCTTTGTAGGTCAGCACCCGCAGCCGCTCGCGGGTGGAGGCGAGGTCTTCGAGCACCTCAACAGTGTAGTCGGTGCTGCCGTTCTCTACGACGATCACCTCGTAGTCGTCGGTGAGGGAGGCGCAGGTACGCAGGGCGGCAAGCACCATAGAGGCGATTGTGCCCGCGTCGTTGTAGGCGGGGAAAAAAACCGAGATGCCGGGCCGCCGCTCCCCGCGCGTCCTCTGCGCGCTCTGCGCCTCTGCGGTTAAATCATATCTTCGCAGATCGTGCATACCGGCTTTAGCCTTCTTCACCGGCCCTGGAGTCGAGGGCGTCAAGGCCTTTGTCTATGGTGCGTAGATGCTTGCCGAGTTGCTCTCGCAGTTGGGTAAGCACCTGGCGAGCATACTCGTCCGCGCCGCTGATGCGGTCCTGCGCCGCCTGCTCCACCTCCTCCATGAACTGGTTGGCGCGCGCCTGGGCCTCGGCCACCAACCCCTGCTCGTCAAGGAGCATATCGGCCTGCTGGTGGGCGTTTTGAAGCACCGCATCAGCCTGCTGTTGCGCCTCGCTGATGATGCTGTCGCGCTCTTTCAACACCTTGCGAGCCATGCGTATCTCTTCGGGCACCACCGACCGCATCTGGTCTATCAAGTCGGCAAGCTCCTGCTCGTCAAGCATCAGCTTGCCCGAAATCGGCACACGCTTCGCACCTGTAACCATCGTCTCCAGCCTCTCGATCAGGTACTGGAGGTCCATTCTCAGCTCGCTAGCGATGATAATCACCCCTCATCTGCATAATTTTGGAATTGAAGTTGACTCTACGACATGTGCCGGGATATTCCGACGCTCGGTTCTATTCACACGTCTCTCACATCGGCAGCCGCACCTGCATGAGACTTGGCGGCGAGCGCCTCAGCCACGTTTGCGGGCACCACGCCCGCCAGTTTGCCGCCGAGCAAAGCCAGTTCGCGCACTACGCTTGCGCTCAGGAAAGAGTACTCCTGGCTGGTCATCAGGCAGACCGTCTCGATTTCGGAGTCCTGTTGGCGGTTGATCAAGGCCAACTGGAACTCCCACTCGAAGTCGGTCACGGCCCGCAAGCCGCGCACTATCAACCCCGCGCCCACCTGCCTGGCATAGTCTACCGTAAGACCCCTGTACGCATCCACCACGATACGACCCTCCAGGCCCATCTCCCGCACCGACCCCCTGATGAGGTCTATCCTCTCTTGGAGGGTGAACATCGGGTTCTTATTGCGGTTGTCGCCCACCGCCATCACCAGCCTGTCGCACAGATGAAGTGCGCGGCGGGCTATATCCAGGTGGCCCATAGTCACCGGGTCGAACGTACCTGGATAGACGGCTATCCTCTCGATACACTCCTCGTTTGGGGCGCTAGAGACGGGTTGCATGCCGGCTCGTACTCTCCTCGTCGTGATCGGGCGGAACTCGTACATATATCGAAAAAGCAGACCCGCCCATCACCTTATGCCGCAGCCTCCGCAGCCGGCATTCGCCATACTCATCCGCCAAAGCCGTCCGGGTCGCATGTCCTATGATTACATTGCCGTCAGCCGCCAGCAGAGGCCAAAGGGCGATGCTTTCCAGCGTTTCGGCAATATCAGGGTCGGCGTAGGGAGGATCGAGGAGTATTATATCATACTCTTGGCTCGTGTTCACCGTCCCGGAAGGCCCTGCCGGGCGGGCGCTTCTCGCGATGAAGGCGGCCACAGTCATCTTGTAAACCCGCGCCCTGTCTCCCAGCCCCGTAGTTCGCAGGTTATCCTCGATAACCCGCACCACACTGCTTCGCTGCTCCACGAAGTCCACCCAGGCAGCCCCCCGCGACAGCATCTCTATACCCAACGAGCCGCTGCCGGCGTACAGGTCCAGCACACGCGCACCCCCGATGCCGTAGGCTGTGAGCACATCGAAGAGGGAGGTCTTGAGCCGGTCGGTCATAGGGCGGGTTCCCCTGTCGGGCGGCCCCTTGAGTGTACGGCCTTTGGCTGTGCCTGCGATTATTCTCATAGCTCGTAAGCGCTCACTAACAGTAGCATCCTGTGCGGGTTGTTTTTTAGGACTTATGCAGTTGGGGCGTCGTAGGGCAGAGCGCCTGTGTTTCTTTGTTTATGGTCTGACCGTCACGACTACACCCTGTAGCTGCTTCAGTTGGTACCTGTCGAAAGTCACAAGGGGTAAGCCCAACTGTCCAGCCGAGGCAACAAACAAAGCGTCAGCTCCTCTGATCTTGTGGTCCGCTGCCAGGTGGGTGGCTTCATCAACCAGCGCCTGGTCTATGGGCACCAGTCGCATAATGGGGAGCGCGTAAAGTTGATTGACCGCTTTGTGGGCATCGGCCTGGGGGTCGTTCGGAGGTAGGGTTTCGCGAGCGATTGCCGAGGCAACCTCGATTACGAAGATCATAGGAGCCACGAAGAAGCCGCCATTCAGTATATGTCTGTCTATCCAGGTGCGCGCAGCCTCGTGGTTGGCGTCATGCGGAAGCAGTCTACTTACCCACACGCTTGTATCTATGACCACAGTCGAGGCTGAGGACGCAGTAGGTAGAGAGGATAAAGGGGACGTTGATATGGAGGATGTGGAAGCTGTGGAAGCTGTGTGGGCAACAGGGTAGGACATGTGAAGAACCAGGTATGGACGGCTAGCTCCGGTCGTTACTGATCGTCGCGGACACGTCACCCGCTCGAGTATGGCGCCCTATTTCCGCAGCCAGGCTGTCCAGGTCCTCTACTATTGCCCGGCGCTCTTGGGCGTTCACGGCGCGGTTTACAGGCACGACCCGCGCTACAATACGTCCACGCTTCGTAATTTCGATCACCTCACCTCGCTCCACTTCCTCTATGGTCTCGCTCAGATGATCCTTTAGCTCTCGCAACCCTATGCTCTTCACGCGACACTCCTTACCGGACGGCAGACCGGCGCTTACTAAGCGGCCTCCTATGAGGCCACATGTATTATAGCCATGCCAACCTGATTTGGCAAGCTTCCGAAAAGAAGAAGTAAGGGAACCCTCAAAAATCTCCGCTCGTCCTCAGCGCACTCTGTGCATGGCGGTAAACCACAAGAATCTTTGTTGTCATAGCTCGCCCAGGCGCTCCATTACCAACGTGAGGGCTGCTACGGCGGCGGTTTCGGCCCTCAATATGCGCGGCCCCAGGCTGACCAGATGCGCGCCGCACGCCCTTGCTGCGCTCTGCTCCTCCTCGGTAAAGCCCCCTTCCGGGCCGATAAAGACGGCAAGATTCGACGCATGCCCGAGTTGCGCCAACACCTCTGCCGGCGAGTCTTCCCCACCCACCTCCGGCATCAGCACAATAGTGTGCCCGTTGGCGGCCTGGGCTAACGCTTCGGGCAAGGCCATCACCTCACCGAGAGCCGGCAACCTCCCGCGCCCGCTCTGCTCGGCTGCCTCCTGTATGATGCGCCGCCACCGCTCAGGCCGGCTCGTGGAGGTCACGCTCCTGGCGGCGGCCACCGGCACAAAGCGCGCCGCCCCCAACTCGGTACACTTTTGCAGCGCCCACTCGAGCTTGTCCGCCTTGTTGAGCAGCGACATGTAGAGGTCCACTCTATTCTTCGGTTCCCCCGCGACCAGCCGCATGTCCGTTATCTCGCCCCGCACCTGCCCCTTGCAGAACTCCACCAGGCGCACCCTGTACTCATAACCACTGCCATCGAACAGTACTATCTCGTCGCCCACTTGCATACGCAACACGCGGCGTATCTGCTCGTAGGGTGTGCCCGCGAGATGCACCGTGCTGCTGCGAAGTAGGTCGGGAGAAACAAAGAAGCGGTGCATAGTAGTCCTTTACGGGTCGGGGCTGTTGGCTCCCTGCACAACGGGCGGCTCATCGGCTCTCCTGGGCCGCAGGGAGCCGGCTCCCCCCTCCTTGTCGAACCGGCGGCGCGAGATGTAGAACACGAGGACCAGCAACGCCAACGTCATAACAATCAGCAACAGCAGCTTGATAAGCGCCACATGAGGGAACGAGCTTGTGGCGCTGTTGAGCATACCCACAAGGCCGAACGCACCGCACAGGGTCATAAAAATAATCACCACCTGCCCATGGCTCAACCCCAGGTCGTGCAGACGGTGGTGCAAGTGGCCCCGGTCGTTGTGCAGGGGCGAGCGCCCCCGCACCAGGCGGAACACGATCATGTAAACGCCGTCGAGCAGAGGGATGCCCAACACCAGCAAAGCGGCGGCGAGCTTGGCCCCGCCTATCAGCGAGATAACAGCCAGGGTGAAGCCCAGGAACATGGCCCCGGAGTCGCCCATGAAGATACGTGCCGGGTGGATATTGTACGGCAGGAAACCCAGCGTGGCGGCT
>JBBSIX010000234.1:0-5468 GCA_038231875.1 Chloroflexia bacterium
CCATGGATGCGTTGGGGGCTACATCCTCCAGGCCCGACTCACGTGTGGAGCGCACAACCAGATCGCCTTCTTCGGTCTCCGTGCCGGCTTCGCTTGCGGCTGCCTCAGTGTCCTGGGCCGCACGGGGCGTTTCGGTTGTGGCCTCAGTGTCCTGGGTTTCACCTGGAGCTTCGGTTGTGGCCTCTACATCCTCGCTGCTTTGAGCAGGGGGTAAAGCCTGTTCAGCAGAGACTGCCTCGTCCATGCTATCGCCTGCCTCATCGCCGGCCGCCGGAGCCTCGGCGGTGATGTCCTGGGGCAGAGGGCCGGGCATATCGCCGGGCATGTCTGTGGGCTGTGTGCCTTCGCTATCGGCATCGGCGGCCGGCATCTCCTGAGCGCTATCCGCCTCGGCCAAGCTTTGCTCGAGGCTGCCGTTGTTTGGGGCGTCCTGAGAGCCGTTTACCGGGGTACTATCGGGCTGCTCGTCCACATTAGTGGGCTGTTCTTGCTCTATCTGTTCGTTATTCATCCACACCGTCCTATTTGGAGAAAGTAGACGCCAGGGGAGCTTTGTCGGGGGAACTACACTACATATTCGGACATTTCGGACGTTATGCCTGAAGTGCCCTATGTAGCGCGTCATTGTACATAAGGCGAACAGGGGGATGCCTGCTCGCAATCTCAATCTGGCGATTCGCTGTGTATTATACGTGAAGCTTCTGGAAAAAGCAAGCGTAATTTCGCCGCAGATTCTATCCATAAGCGCTACAGAGGATAAAACCTGTCGCTAATCCTTCGATTTACCTGCCCGGCACATGTCAGCCGGGTAGAATGCCCCCACAGTTCCTGTTCTCCGTGAAGACTGTGTGTCGCCTCAGCATGAAAATCTTATCTATCCTTTGCCCCGTTTACCCGCGTGCCCGTATCCCTGTGTTATACTGTGCTGTGCCCTGCTCCGCATGCAGAGGGCGTTTGACATAAGTACGTAGGGAGCTAATAATGCAGACAGATAAAGAGAACTTCGCCGACCCGAAGGACATCGAAGCCGTGCTCAAAATGAAGCGCGTGGCAGTGGTAGGGCTGTCGTCGAACCCCGCCAAGGCGAGCAACTCGGTGGCTGCTTACATGCAAAGGGCCGGGTACGAGATCATCCCGGTCAATCCGTCTGAAACGGAAGTGTTGGGCCGGCGAGCCTATCCCAGCCTGCGCGACCTACCGGAGCCGCCCGAAGTTGTGGACGTGTTCCGCCGCCCCGAATATGTGGATGCCATCGTTGATGACGCCATAGCAGTGGGAGCCAAAGCCATCTGGCTCCAGTTAGGCGTCATCAACGAGGCTGCCGCCCGCAAAGCCCGCGAGGCAGGGCTGATCACTGTGATGGACAGGTGTCTGAAAGTAGAGAGGATGCAGAGGTGACGGGTGTGATCGGCATCATCGGCGGGTCGGGCTTTTACGAACTGCCTGGGGTGACGGACGTTCGCACCGTCGAGGTAGATACGCCGTTCGGCAAGCCTCTGGACCCGCCTATGTTGGGCAAGCTTGGGGGCCGCGAGGTGGCCTTTATCTCGCGGCACGGCAAAGGCCACCGTGTGGACCCCACCCACATCCCGGCTCGCGCCAACGTATTCGCCCTCAAAACGCTTGGGGTGACGCATCTCATCTCGGTGAGTGCGGTGGGCAGCCTGCGCGAGGAGTTGGAGCCGCTCCACATGGTGGCGCCCGATCAGCTTTTCGACCGAACGGTGCTACGCCCGCGCAGCTTCTTCGGAGACGGTATCGTGGTGCATGTGGCCTTTGATAAGCCCTACTGCCCCGACCTGCGCCGGAAGCTGGTCGAAGCGGTGCGGGACGCGGGCGGAACCGCCCACGACGGCGGCACGTATATCTGCATCGAAGGGCCGCAGTTCTCAACGCAGGCCGAGTCGGTGGTCTACCGAAATTGGGGCATGTCGGTAATCGGCATGACGGCCCTGCCCGAAGCGAGGTTGGCGCGAGAGGCCGAAATGTGCTACGCTACCCTGGCGATGGTTACGGACTATGACACCTGGCACCCCGAACACAGTAGCGTGACCGTTGACGTAGTGGGGCGTACTCTGGCCGGCAACGTGCGCCTTGCGAAGGAGGCCCTCGCCCTTCTTATCCCGGCCATTGGCAGCAGCCGCGAGTGCGATTGCGGCCACGCCCTTGAGAATGCCATAATGACCCAACCTGAGCTAATAGCGCATGCAAAAGGCCGCTTAGGACCTCTTTTGGGCAGCTATGTTGATTAATATATAAGCGTATGAGCACAGACACCGCCCCTTCCGCCCCTGTTGCGCCGTACAATCCCCCACATGCCGGGGTTGCCCGTTCGCCGGCCGGCAAGCGCGGCACACCCGGTTTTTGGGGCAAGGTACGCGGCCTGCGCTGGACCGAGTTTCGCCTGCTGCTGATCCCCGGCATGCTCAGCATAGTGGGGATGCTCCTGGTCATCCTGGTTCCGACAGGCAAGATGCAGTGGCAGTGGAAAGACCTCTGGATGAGCTTCTTGTTCATCGGCTTGCTGTTCGGCATACACTTGTTCCTCAACATAGCCAAGCCCCATGCCGACCAGGTGCTGCTGCCGATCACGGCGACCATCATGGTGCTTGGTCTGGTGATGATAGAGCGGCTTGAACCCGCCCTCGTGGAGAGGAGCGCCGACTTCGTGGGGATAGCCCGCAAGCAGGTGATCTGGATCGCGGTGGGCCTTGTAGCTATGTGGGCTACGGTGGCCTTATTGCGCGACCTTAATTTGCTGAGGCGGTATAAGTACACCTTCGCCCTCGTCGGCATCGGCCTGGTGGCGGCGACTCTTGTCTTCGGCAGCGATGCGGGCAGCGGAAGTGGGGTGAAGCTCTGGTTCAACCTGGGCTTCTTTCAATTCCAGCCGTCGGAACTGCTCAAGGTGCTCCTGGTCATATTCCTGGCGGGCTACCTGGACGACAAGCGCGACCTGCTGGTGTCGCACTACCGGCTCGGCCCGATCAAAATACCGCCCATACCCTACCTTGCGCCTTTGCTCTTACTGTGGGCGTTGGCTATCGTCTTGTTCGTGGTGCAGAAGGACCTGGGGAGCGCGCTGCTGTTCTTCGGCATCTTCCTGGCGATGCTGTACGTAGCGAGCGGGCGGCCATTCTTCGTAGTCGGTGGGCTGGCGCTCTTTTTCGCGGCGGCCTACAGCCTCAACTTCTTCTTTGCCTCACAGTTCACCCACATACAGAAGCGCATCGCCATCTGGCTCAACCCCTGGCCGGTGGGCAACGACGCCGGCTACCAGATCGTGCAGTCACTATATGCGCTGGCTTCGGGCGGCGTGTTCGGCGTGGGCACAGGGTTCGGCTCGCCCGGCTACATCCCCGCCGTGCAGACCGACATGGTAATCTCGGTGATAGGCGAGGAGCTTGGCCTGGCAGGTACGCTGGCGGTGATAGCCCTATTTATGGTGCTGGTCTACCGAGGGTATCATATCGCGTTCGGAGCGCGCACCGGCTACGAGCAGTTGCTGGCGGTGGGTCTCACTACGATCCTGGGCCTGCAAGCGATCATCATTATCGGTGGGGCGATCAAACTTATACCACTGACGGGCATCACCTTGCCCTTCATCAGCTATGGAGGCTCGTCGTTGATCACCAACTGCGTGATAGTGGGGCTGCTGCTGAGAATATCGGCTCCGCGCACGCTGCGGACGGAGAGGCTGGGTTAGCTCTATGCCGAACGGAGCGCGCCGTATCGTCCGCCTTCTCGCCTTGCTGGGCGGCCTAACGCTGGTCGCGTATGGGTTGGTAAGCGGCTCCAATGCGATTGCGCCTGTGCCTACCGAGCCTCCCAACGACGGGGTGTGGCTCATCTGCCTGGCCGGGGCATTTCCCCTGTTCCTCGTGTACGCCTGGCTGTCGGCGGTGACGCCTGTAGGCCGGTATGCCACCTCCGACGCTCGTTTTCGCCATAACGTACAGCAGGTGGGAGCCTTCCTGCTGGTGGGGTTCGCGTTGTTGACGTTGCACCTTTTGCGCGAGCAGGTGGTGGCCGCCGTGTCTATCAAGAACGCTACGGTCGTGACCTCCGATAACGCGGTGATACAGGACCCGCGCAAGATACCGGAGGAGTTGCAGGTGCAGCGCGGCAAGATCATGGCGGGCGACACGGTGATTGCGGCCTCCGAGGTAATCTCCCCCTCGCGTTACGTTCACCGCATCTATCCTGAGCCGGATGCCTCCTACCTGGCGGGCTACTATAACCCCACCATCTACGGTGTGGCGGGTCTGGAGGCGGCGTTCGATAACTACTTGTCGGGTGGACAGGCGCTCAATCCGCTCACCGAGCAGCAGAGGCGGCTTTTGCACCGCCCCGTCGTCGGCAACGACCTGCACCTGACGATTGACATGCGACTGCAAGAGACCGCGCAAACGGCCCTGGGCGAGCGCAAAGGCTCCGTCGTGCTGCTCGACGCTCAGACCGGGGCTATCCTGGCGATGGCTTCGTGGCCGCACGTGGACCCACAGCAGCTTTCGTTCAACCCTTATGAGGACAACTGGGGCGCGGAGAACAAGCGAATTATTGATTACTATAATTCGGTGGTGGACGACCCGGACAACCCGCTCCTGCTGCGCGCCACCCAGGGCCTCTATCCTCCCGGCTCGACCTTCAAGACGCTGACTGCGGGCGCGGCGATTGATACCGGCATCGTGCAGCCGCTGTCTGTGTTCACCGACACCAACGGCAAGGTTCAGGTGGAGGCGGGCAATTACTTCCACACCGACTGCTCGACTTGCCGCCCCGCCAAGCACGACGCTACTTTTACGCTGACGGAGGGCTACAAGTGGTCGCTGAACGTGGTGTTCGCCGAGCTTGGGGTGCGTCTGGGGGCAAACCGCATGATTGAGTACGGGCGGCGCTTCGGTTTCGGCACCAGGTATGACCTGGGGGTGCCGGTGGAGGCAAGCCGGTTGGCCGCCGACCTGAGCGACCTGCAAAGCAGCAAGAACTTGTTGGCGGCCACCGCCTACGGCCAGGGTGAGGTGCAGGCTACGCCCCTCCAGATGGCGCTGGTGGCGGCTGTTGTGGCGCACGGCGGCGAACTGCCCGCGCCCTATCTCGTCAGCTCCGTAAACGACCCTGAGACGGGCAAACCGCTCCGGCAGTTTCAGCCTCACACTTTACAGAGGGTGCTTCAGCCCAACTCCAACGGGGCTCTGCGCCAGATGATGCTGACCTCGATACAGTCGGGTTGGGCGCATGCGGCGGCGATACCGGGCTTCACGGTGGGCGGCAAGACGGGCACTGCCGAGACGGGCCGTGGCACCTCGCACTCCTGGTTCATCGGCTTTGCAGGGAAAGATCCCAACAAGCCGCAGTATGCCATCTGCGCGATGGTTGAGGATGGCGGCGAGGGCACGCGGGTGGCGCTGCCGCTGGCGAGGCAGGTGCTGGTGGAGGCTTTGGGGGCTAAGTAGGGCGCTCCGGAG
>JBBSIX010000235.1:0-5458 GCA_038231875.1 Chloroflexia bacterium
GGAAACCGTGCATGAGTCTGTTTGCATGCTTGGCGATAAGTCTAAACTGTGAGTTGCACCCGGTACAACTCAAAGCTCCTCTGAAAATAGAGATTACGAAGGGTAGGGGCGCGCCGTGCCCCTACGGACGCGCACATTTTCATCGTCGGTTGTGGCATGAGGGCCGTGATTACTCAGAGAGTGAAGCCCATCAGGAGCGCGATTCCACCGCAAGACGTATCGCAGTGCGCTCTTCGTTGGCTATCAGCACATCTATGAAGGCGGGTACCACCATGATGTCAATACCGTCGGGTTGCAAGTAGTCACGCGCGATAGCCACAGCCTTAATAGCCTGGTTGGTAGCTCCTGCACCGATAGCCTGCACGTCTGCGCGTCCTGTATTGCGGACAACGGCCGCAATTGCCCCCGCCACCGCGCTTGGTCGCGAATGTGCGGATACCTTGAGCACTTCCGTGTCATTATGCCCATCAGCTATATTACCCAAACTGCTTGAGCCGTCTTCATTTACAACCAGGTATTCTTTTGTATCCATCTCCTTACTGCCTCCGCTATGATGTGCCTCGGCATACGCCGCCGGCTTGGTTGTGATGTGTGCCTCTCCACCCTCGTTTCTAGCAGCTAACAGCCGCACCGCGCAGTGCAGTAACAGCTATTCGCAGGCTATTCAACGGATACAATGTACAGGTCGAGTGTATACACTCGACCTGTACATTGGCCTTTTTTCCACAAAGCAAATACCCTGAGATATTTACTTGGCGTACTCAACAGCGCGTGTTTCTCGCACCACCGTCACCTTGATCTGGCCTGGATACTCCAGGCTTTCTTCGATCCGTCTGGCAACGTCGCGGGCGAGGCGCATCGCACCTAAATCGTCTATGCTGTCAGGCTTGACGAGCATACGTACCTCGCGTCCGGCCTGAATTGCGAAAGAGCGCTCGACCCCCTCGAAGGAGTTAGCCACCGCTTCCAGGGCTTCGAGCCTCTTGATGTAGTTCTCCACGCTGTCTCGCCTTGCCCCGGGCCTGCCACCGGAAAGCGCATCGGCTGCTTGCACGATCCAGGCTTCGACAGTTTGCGGCTCCTCCTCGTTGTGGTGAGCGGCAATAGCATGTATGATTTTAGGCGAGCGGCCCAGCCTTTTGGCTATTTCCGCGCCTATAATGGCATGCGGCCCTTCGACTTCGTGGTCTACGGCCTTGCCGATGTCATGTAGTAGTGTAGCGGTCTTGGCGACGTTCACGTCGGCCCCGATTTCCGCAGCGATTGCCGCCGCGATCTTCGATGCCTCCACCACATGGTGCAACTGATTTTGACCATAGCTGGTCCTGAACGACAGTCTACCCAGCAGTTTGATGAGTTCGGGGTGCAAGCCCTGGACGTTGGCAGCGTAGGCCGCCTTTTCGCCCTCCTCACGCATCTGGTTCTCCACCTCTGCTTTGGCCTTTGCAACCACCTCCTCGATACGAGCAGGATGGATGCGGCCATCGGCGATCAACTTGAGCAAAGCTCGACGGGCCACCTCACGACGAACCGCGTCAAAAGCCGACAGAGTGATGGCTTCAGGGGTCTCATCTATAATCAGGTCTACCCCTGTGGCCTGCTCAATGGCGCGAATGTTGCGACCTTCGCGTCCGATGATACGGCCCTTCATTTCATCGTTGGGCAACGGCACGATGGAAACTGTGATTTCCGGTACGTACTCCGATGCCGCCCTTGCAGCCGCCACAGCCAGCACTTTCTTGATACGCTCGTCGGCCTCCTCTTTTACCTGGGCTTCGACTTCGCGGTATCTACGGCCTGCGTCCGCCCTCACCTCATCCTCGATCTCGGTGAGTAGCACCGCCTTGGCCTGGTCTGCCGTCAT
The DNA here is from genome assembly GCA_038231875.1 of Chloroflexia bacterium. Classification (GTDB taxonomy): domain Bacteria; phylum Chloroflexota; class Chloroflexia; order QHBQ01; family JADMIH01; genus JADMIH01. The sequence continues at coordinate 1,865 of JBBSIX010000235.1, forward strand.
CCCCGCGACCCGCTCCAACTCTTTGCGCTGCTCTTCGTGTGCATTGCCCAACTGGGCCTGCAACGCCTCAAGCTCGCGCTCCTTAGTCTGGAGGGTTTTCTCGCGCTTCTCTGTGACGTCGAGTTTACGGTCGAGATTCTCTTCTTTCTGCTGTATTCTACGCTCCTGGCGTTGCTGGTCGCTACGCCTTTCGCGATACTCGGCCTCTATCTCCTCTCTCACCTGGTGAGAGACTTCTTTGGCCTGAAGCATAATCTCTTTGCGCTGGGCCTCGACCTCGCGGAGGGCCACTGCGGCCTTCTCCTCGGCTGTTTTAGCCCGCTCTTCCGCCAACTCGCCTACCTGGGCAACTCGTGCCCTCGTTGATACTAATGCAACCCCCAAACCAACTGCTGCCACAAGGAAAGCAGCGGCCAGGAGCCACGACAAAACTTCCATAAAGCACCTCCCTATTCGATTATTAAGGTACATCGGCACGCTTGTGCGTAGCCGGGCGGGCGTTTCCTCGCGAAAACACCCACCACGCAGATCCCGCTCTGGAGGCAATTTGCCTCTGAAGAGCAAGCCTGCGAACAGCAAAGCTGTAGTGTTTGTTATTGCCTGTATAATATCCCCTTAACCGCCAGTTGTCAAGGGTCTACTGCCGCTTATTTGGTCTGGGGGTCGGCCACTACGATCAGCCGGTGGGTATAGGTAGTGTAGGGCCAGCAGCTGATGAGGGTTAGTTGCTCCTGGGGTGTGTCGTCCATAACATGGCCGTTCGCCAGGCGCTGCTCCATGCCGGCCCCCGCCTCGCGCAGCTTTTTTGTTTCGCGCACCCGGTAGATGTACTCTCGGCCCGATTGCGTCCAGAGGTGTATCTCATCGCCCGACTTGAGGTTCTCCAGGTAGCGGAACACCTCGCCTCGCCAGTTGTTGTGCCCAGACAGCACGATGTTGCCGCCCTCGCCGGGGTTCTTGGTGCTGTAGTGGTGGCCCGCCGCGTAGTCGGCTACCTCCCACACACCCTTTATGCCGTAGACCTCGTACACCTTTGTGTCCAGCTTTATGCTGGGAGCCGTGATGCGCACCACGCGGCCCGGCACGTTGGGGTTGTGCTCCCCATAGCGCGCCCCATTGGACAGGATAGGCGTGCCGTTGGCAGACGGAGGCCGAGGCGCAGCTTTGGCGACAGCTGTTGCGGTCGGCATGGGTGGCGCAGTAGCAGGCGGGGGCGGCGTTGGGGTGGAAGAAGGCACAGGGCTTGCCGTGTCGGTGGGCATGAGCGTAGCGGAGGCCGTAGCCGTAGCCGTAGCCGTCGCTGTAGCCGTGTCGGTAGGGGTAGGCGTAGCCGTGAAGGTGGCGGTCGGGGTTGGCTCATGTGGTTGCACGGCCCTGGTGATGGGCAGGATGTTGGCGCTTGCCACTGTGAGGAGTGAGGCACGGGCGACCGCTACAGGAAGATCGGCTCCGGCAGGCGGTGGAGAGCCGGCAGGTGTGGAGGCAAGGCGGTCGGCCAACAAGTAGCCCGTTGCCGCAGGGTCGGAACCGACGCTAAACTGCGCCCAGCCGAGCAGCGCCAGGCTGACGACCAGCGCCACCGCGCCCCTGAATAGCTTTCTAAGAACAATGCTATGCTGTAACCTCACCCTCTGACTATACCAAAACAGAAGCTAAGGCACAATGCTTCACAGTCCTAGTGACTACCCACATCTTGATAATGGATGAATAAGATGCATGCTCACCGAGACTGCACTACCCCTTGTCATTCTGAGTAATCATGGCCCTCATGCCACAACCGACAATGAAAATGTGCGCGTCCGTAGGGGCACGGCGCGCCGTGCCCCTACTATTTTCAGAGGAGCCTGAATTGCGAAGCAAGAACTGAAGAATCAGTAGGTGGAGCATGGTAGTTAGAGGCAGAGTACCTTCCTGTGCAAGACGTGTCACTTTTCATCTCCACTGTCTTACAAGCGTACTGATTCCTCACTGCGTTCGGAATGACAAAGGGTAGTGAGGGTGAGCATAACCAGTTGGGGTTACGCTCGTTGTTCTGCATAAAGCTACATAAAGATGTGGGTAATCACCACTTACACAGTCGGGTGCATGCCGGGGAGGGGCTGCGAGAGCATTCCCCCCAACACCTATACAGCACACCGTTCGCGCCGCATGCGGCACGTTACATGCATATAGAGAACAAGAAAGGAGACAACTATGCGTTATCCACCACCGGGCAGTGGTACAGCCGGAATAAAGCTGCCTATTTTGTTGAACGACCTGCGAAATATGCTGCGCCAACTCGACTGGGAGCAGTTGCGAGCCGACGTGCAGCGCGAGGCCGGGGCGCGGCTGGCAATCGTGGGGCCGGTGAACTCCGGCAAGTCTACCCTGTTCAATCTGGTCGAGGGCAGAGAGGTGTCTGAGGTGGGGCCGGTGCCGGGCACGACCAAGACCGCCGTACAAGGGCAGGTCGGCCCGTTTGTGCTGGTAGACACCCCGGGCTTCGGAGAGGTAGGGGGTGTGGACCGCGCTCAGATCGCGGGCAGCGCCGCCCAGTCTGCCGATGCCGTGCTCCTGATGCTGGATGCGGTGGCAGGGCTGCGCCAGGGGGACGCCGACCTGCTTGCATACTTGCAATCGCTGCGGAGGCCGGTGGTGGTTGCCCTCAATAAGATTGACCTGCTGAAGAAAGAGCACGACAAGATAGCCGCCGATGCCTCTCAGCGCCTGGGCGTGCCGGTTATACCGATCTCGGCCAAAAAAGGCACCAATGTGGCCGAACGGCTGCTGCCCGCCCTGGTAGACGCCTTGCCCGACATGGCGGTGGCGCTGGGCCGCGAACTGCCGCAAGTGCGCCGCCGTATGGCAAACAAAGTAGTGAAGCAATCAACTGTGCTCAATACCGCCATAGGCGCCGAGCCTGTGCCCTTCATAGACATTCCGGTGCTGCTCACCACCCAGGCACGCATGGTATTGCGTATCGCGGCCATATACGGGGAGCCGCTTACCGCCCGCCACGCAAAGGAACTTATCTCCACCATCGCAGGAGGGTTGGCGTTCCGCTACCTGGCTCAACAAGGGGCCAAGTTGGTGCCCACCGGCGGCTGGGCCGTCGCTGCAGGCATCGCCGCCCTGGGTACGTGGGCCATAGGCCAGGTCGCCATCGAGTACTTCGAGAGCGGTAAACGCCTCACAAGAGGCCAGATGAGGGAGATGTACAAGACGACGCTGAAGCGAGACAAGGAGACGTTCGAGAAGTAGCGCAGCCGGGGCCGCCTGCAATGCAGCCGCCGATGCAGCCGCCGATGCAGCCGCCGATAGAGGCGAGCGACCTATGGCTTGTTTCGGTCCAGAGGCCCCGACATTATGCGGCTGGTGAGGGGGCCGGTGCTTTCTTGAGCGACGGGTTTGGCCTCGCCCAGGCTGAAATGAAGGCGCACCACCTGGGTGGCGGGGTCGGTCCAGCGTTTGCATTGGATGCCCCAGTGTTCCAGCACCCGCAGCAGCGTCTCGACCCACCAGTCAACCTCGAACACCCCTTTGCCGGCCCTTCGCAAGGCAAGGTTCATCGCATCCTCGGCTACCGTCACCACAATGCCCCCGGTCCCTTGCCCC
>JBBSIX010000236.1:0-5438 GCA_038231875.1 Chloroflexia bacterium
CATCACGTCCTCTATCACGCAGTAAACCGTTATAATATTGATGTCGTCCATGTGTTTGCTCCTTTAGATGGTTGGTCTGCTAACATCCATCCTATAGGATTGGCGCTTGGACGCGCTACTCTAAACTAGCAATCAAGGTATAGTACGTGCCCAGGCGCGAGCAAGTTCACCGGATCGTGCGAGAGCCCGAATATTGGAGAGGTGCAAGGGAGAAGGGAGCTAAACGCAAGTAAGAAACAAGGCAGGTACTCAGAAAGATGGTGGAGTAGGGGCAGGTTCCCTTACTTAACCGCTGCGGGTAGGTCCAAAGATGTATCTTTTCTGCTTCTGTGGATAAGCTATTGACAAAATATAGCCGTGCAGATAATATATAGTAAGGCTAACTATTGGCCTCGCTAAACGTATTGATATTGATTTGCAGCATCTATTTATAATTAAGGATGAGGGGCATATTACTCAAAACCCTGGGAGCAGTTTATGAAGGCATTGGCACGAGCATTACGGTACATGCGGGCGTACTGGACGCAGGCGCTGGCGGCGTTCCTCAGCCTGGTGCTGGTTACGGCCTCCAACCTCGTCACGCCGCAGCTGATTCGCCTGCTGATAGACAGCGGCATACGCCTGCGCGATGAGCCGATGGTGCTGTGGCTGGCGATGGGGCTGATCGCGGTGGCCGGCGTGCGCGGGCTGTTTACTTTTTTGCAGGGGTATCTAGCCGAAAAAGTGTCGCAGAGCGCAGCCTACGATATGCGAAACCAGCTTTTCTCCAAGCTGCAAAACCTCAGCTTCAGCTACTATGACCAGGCGCAAACCGGCCAGCTGATGACCCGCGCCACTAACGACGTGGAGCTTGTGCGCCAGTTCATCAGCCAGGGTTTCCTGCAACTGATCAGCGCCCTTGTGATGCTGTTCGGCACCGCCGCCATCCTGCTGATCACCGACTGGGGACTGGCCTTGATAGCGCTGCTGGTCGTGCCGGCTATGTTCATCGTGATCGGTCTGTTTGTACGCAATGTTATCCCGCGCTTCCGCCGAGTGCAGGAGAAGCTCGGCAAGCTCAACACGATCTTGCAGGAGAACCTGGCGGGGGTGCGCGTGGTCAAGGCGTTCAACCGCAACGACTACGAGAACGCCCGCTTCAAGGAGGCCAACGACGCCTGGCTGGGCGAGAACCTGGATGTGATCAGGGCCTTCGCCAACAACTTCCCACTGGTCTTTTTCATAGCTAGCCTGGGTACGCTCGCTGTGATCTGGGTTGGCGGGCTGCAAGTCATAGACGGCTCGTTGAGCCTGGGCCAACTGGTGGCCTTCAATACCTACCTCATCTTTCTGGTAATGCCGATTTTGCAGTTGGGCATGATCTCGGCGATGCTTTCCAGGGCGACAGCCTCGGCGGTGCGCGTCTTTGAGGTGCTCGATGCACAGTCCGATGTTACCGACAAGCCGGACGCCGTAGAGTTGCCCCCGTTGGCCGGGCGCGTGGAGTTCGACCATGTGAGCTTCCGCTATATCGGCGCGGAGAGCGATGTGCTGCACGATGTGAGCTTCACAGCCGAGCCGGGGCAAACGGTGGCTATAGTAGGGGCCACCGGCTCCGGCAAGTCCACTATCGTCAATCTAATCCCACGCTTCTACGATGTGACCGAGGGAGCGGTGCTGGTGGACGGCCTGGACGTGCGCGATGTGACCCTCGCGAGCCTGCGCCGGCAGATAGGGGTGGTGCTGCAAGAGACCATGCTGTTCAGCGGGACAGTGCGCGAGAATATCGCCTATGGACGTTCCGACGCGCAGCAGGAGGAGATAGAGGCGGCAAGCGGGGCGGCAGCGGCTGCCGGCTTTATCGAGGCGTTGCCGCAGGGCTACGACACGGTGGTGGGCGAGCGGGGGCTTGGGTTGAGCGGCGGCCAGAAGCAGCGCATAGCCATCGCCCGCGCCCTTTTGCTGGACCCCCGCATCTTAATACTCGACGACAGCACCGCCTCTGTGGACACCGAGACCGAGTTCCGCATCCAGGCGGCCCTGGACCGGCTGATGGAGGGGCGCACCAGCTTCGTGATCGCCGGGCGCATAAGTACGGTGCGCCGAGCGGACAAGATACTTGTGCTGCAAAATGGGCGGCTAATTGCCTCCGGCACCCACCAAGAGCTACTCGACGAAAACGCCGTGTACGCCGACATAGTAGCCTCGCAACTGCGCCGGGACAAAGAGCAGCCCGTCGAGGGCAACCGCGCGGACGAGGAAGCAAGCGACGAGGAGGCCGGTAAGCAGGCCGCCTCAAGGGAGGTGCGGCGATGATGCGCCGTTCGATAGGCGAGGGGCCGACCGGCAAGGCCCAGAACAGCGGGGCGGTGATGCGGCGGCTCTTGCAATATCTTCGACCCTACAGGCTGCAACTTGTGCTGGGATTCGGCCTGATCGTAGTCAGCACCCTGGCAAGCGTGGCGGGGCCTTTCCTCATCGGCCTGGCTATTGACACCGCCATCGCAAAGAAAGACAGCCAAAGTCTGGCAACTATAATGGGTGCGCTGCTCCTGGCATACCTGGTGGGGCTGGTCGCTACGAGGTATCAGTTCTTGCTCATGGGCAATATAGGCCAGCGCACCCTCGCCCGCATTCGCGTCCTCTTGTTCGGCCACGTCGAACGCCTGCCTCTCTCCTACTTCGACCGGCATGAAGTGGGTGATATTATGTCGAGGCTGGTGAACGATGTTGACACCCTGAGCCAGCTCCTGAGCAACGGCGTTGTGCAACTGCTGGGGAGCTTGCTCTCCATCGTTGGTGTGCTGATCGCTATGTTGGCCCTGAATTGGGAGCTTGCGCTCGCCGGCTTCTCGGTAGTGCCTCTGATGCTGCTTGCCACCAATATTTTTGCGAGGCGAGCGCGCACCGCTTTCCGCAAAACGAGAACCGCTATAGGCGACGTTTCGAGCCAGTTGGAGGAGAATATCCAGGGCGTGCGCGTGGCTCAAGCTTTCAGCCGCGAGACCGAAAATCAAGAGCGTTTCGTGCGCGCAAATCGGGCCAACCGCGATGCCAATGTGTCGGCCACCGCCGTCACTTCGGCTTTCACCCCTACAATGGACGTGCTCGGCACGCTGGGCACGGCTATCGTGGCCGGCTTCGGCGGCTATCTGGTGATTATCGGGCGGATCGAGATAGGGGTGATAGTAGCTTTCCTGGGATATGTCCAGCAGGTGCTGCGCCCTATTCAACAGATAGGCCAACTGTATACGCAGTTTCAGGCTGCCCTTGCCGGGGGCGAGCGCATTTTTGCTCTCTTCGACGAACCCACCGGCGAGGAGGACGCGCCCGACGCCGTGCCCCTGCCCGATGTGCCCGCTTCGGTGGCTTTCGAGCACGTAAACTTCGCGTACAAGCCCGACCAGCCTGTGCTGCACGACATCAACCTGTCAACCGAGCCGGGGCGCACAGTGGCGCTGGTGGGACCGACCGGGGCGGGTAAGACAACCATTGCCGCCCTCATCCCGCGCTTCTACGACGTAACCGGCGGGCGGGTGCTGATTGATGGGCTGGATGTGCTGGATGTGACGCGGGAGAGCCTGCGACGGCAGATAGGCTTTGTGCTGCAAGACCCGTTTCTATTCAGCGGCACGGTGCTGGAGAACATCCGCTATGGGCGGCTGGACGCTACACCGCAGGAGGTGGAGGAGGCCGCGCGACTGGTGAACGCACACGACTTCATTATGCGCCTGCCGCAAGGCTACGATACGCCGGTGGGCGAGCGCGGCAACTCGTTGAGTTTGGGCCAGCGCCAGCTAATCTCTTTTGCCAGAGCGGTGATAGCCAATCCACGCATATTGATACTGGACGAGGCCACATCGTCCGTAGACACGCGCACCGAGCTATTAATACAGGAGGCGTTGAACCACCTGCTGACCGGGCGCACCAGCTTCGTGATCGCCCATCGCCTGAGCACTATAGTGAACGCCGACGAGGTGATAGTAATCGAGGCCGGGCGGATAGTGGAGAGGGGCACACATGAAGAACTGATGGAAAAAGCCGGGGTGTACGCCAATCTGTACATCCGCCAGTTCCGCGACCCCGACAGTCCCGAAGCGCCTATGGTCGCATCAGGTACGCAAGCCGCCAGCAACGACAACGGCAGTAGTGCCGGCACAGCCGTTGCCGCCTTGCCGCGCCGGCTGCCCAACCCGAACGGCGCATCGCCGCGCGCGTAGCGACTAGACCGTACTGCCTGGAAAACAGGGCACGCTCCACCCCAGGTCTGACTGCTTATCGATCAGGTCAAGGCATGCGATACTGGTGATTACCCACATCTTAAGCTGCATATACTACCGCGTTGGGAACTGAAAAATTACTACACTTTGTATGCCTCACGAAGTGAGGAATCAGTGCGCCTGTATGACAGTTGGGATGGAAAAAGTGCCATGCCTTACACAGGAAGGTACTCTACCGCTAACTACCATGCTCCACCGGCTGATTCCTCACTACGTTCGGAATGACAAAGGATAGTAGTTCTCGCCTGCCGGCAGCGTTATCAAGCATCGCTTAAACCGCTTGAGATGTGGGTAATCACCAGATGTGATAGCTAGCGTATGAGGGTCGAGTGAGGGTGTAGGGGGCTGGGCCGGCAGTCGGAGGCACGCTCAAGAATGTGCTCCACGAACAGGCAAGTTACCACACCGGCAATCCCGTCCAGCCGCCTTACCAGGTCGCTGATAAGCCGGCGCTCCCGATCTGAAGCCACAACCCCCTCGATGTAGGCTACCCTGTCCTCAACATCGAACGTCACCGCGTCCATGTCGTCCGCCACCACTGCGATGATGTCTCTTATCCTATGCTCTAATTCTACGTCTTTCGCTTCCATTGCACGGCCCTCCTGCCTCATTGCGCTCGCGCCTAGCTGTTCAGCGTGACCTCGATATACCTCTTTAGCACAGATGTAAGGCAAGAGTTATGCCAACGAGCAGCAGTATGGGTCGAAGCGGGGAGCATATGGGATTGGAATTCGGAGAGCCGGGGGCAGGTTCCCCAGACGCTCTAAGGCTCCAACGTCAGGACGGCTTCTTTCTTCGCACTAATCGCTGCGGGGCTGTACAGGAGGGGATTATATTCGCCTTTGACCCAGAGCGGGTAGAGGTCGCCGAAGTGCTTGCTGAACGGCTGCCCCGACTGGCCGCCTGCGTAGATGGCTTGCGAACTTTCCCAGTTGGCGAGGTCTACTATCATCCTGTACGACGGGTGGTTGGTCACGTTGAACGGCTGCAAGAAACTGTAGGAACCGACCGACACGGTAGAATTGTCACCGCCAAGCGGCTGGGTGGGCAAGCTGAACACGTTGCCGATGATCGGCTGGCCGCCGAACGGATGACCCGGAGTGATTGTGTGCAGCTTGCCCCAGGCCCAGTCCTGCATATTATCACCCACACCTCCACGCAAATCAGCGAGCGCCCCAC
>JBBSIX010000237.1:0-5375 GCA_038231875.1 Chloroflexia bacterium
CCCGCTACGCTCATGCCCAGCAGCACTGCCACCGCCACCGCCACTGTGTGCATCCCCAGCTACACCTTCGCTTCAGGCACAGGGGCGATAGTGCCGGGCACGGTGGACATCGGCAATCACTGCGACGACTGCAATACGCTTATTTCCTTGCCGTTCCCGGTGACTTTCTACGGGTTGACCTTCAACAGCGCCAATATCGGGGCCAACGGCTACCTCCAGTTCATCGGCAATATCACCGCCTTCAGTAATACTTGCCTGCCTACCAGCCCGTTCAGCACGGCTGTGCTGCCGTTCTGGGACGACCTGCGGACCGATGGGGCAGGCGGGGCGGCGGGTATCTTCACCTCCATCACCGGCACAGCGCCCAATCGTATCTTCAATATAGAGTGGCGCGCCTGCATACATCCCCCCAGCGGCGCTTGCACCGGCGTGGACACCCAGTTCGAGGTGCGCCTGTATGAGAGCGGCAGTCAGGTAGATTTCGTCTACGGCCTGCTTACCGCCCCGACGAGCGACGGCAGTAGCGCCACCGTTGGCGTGCAACGCGACACAACCCCGCACTTCACCCAGTTCTCCTGCGACACTCCCAGTCTGTCAACCGGCCTGCATGTTACCTTCAACCTGGATTCATGCGGCACACCTGTGGCCTCCGCTACAACTACGCCTGTGACTGCCACTTCCACAGGTATACCGACGTCTACACCCTCTACTGCTACCCTCACCTCTACGCGGACCGGCACAGCTATCGTCACGAACACGACTACTGCCGTGCCCAATCTTACCCCGACCGGAACCTTTATCTCTACCTCTACCGCCACACCCACTTCAGCAGCCACCCATACCCTCGTGGCTACAACCACCGGCACAAGCGTCGTTTCGAGCACCGCTACGAGCGAGCCTGTCGGCACGGCCACTCGAACCCCCACCAACACGTCCACTCAGGTGGCGACGCCGTCATCTATCGTTACCGGCACGGTAACAACGCAGCCGCCTACCCTCACAGTGAGTACTGCTACGCAGGTTGTCGCCACCCACACTCCTACCGGTGCGCCTACTGCGGTTACAGCCACAATTGCGCCTACCGGCACACCGTCGGTGTGCAACATGAGCTTCGCCGATGTGCCGCCGGGCAACACCTTCTATCCGGCTGTAACCTGTCTGGCCTGCCGTCACATCGTGGGCGGGTATCCATGCGGCGGGGCGGGAGAACCTTGCGACGCTGAGGGCACCCCTTACTACAGGCCGGGCGACACAGTATCCAGAGGGCAGATCGCCAAGATAGCAGCCCTCGCAGGCGGCTTTTCCGACGACCCAGGCGCGCCCATCTATGCAGACGTGCCCTCCGATGCCCCCTTCTATCGGTGGATCAACCAGCTATCCAGGCTGCACTACATGGGAGGCTATTCCTGCGGCGGCCCAGGCGAACCTTGCGACGCGGAGAGCAGGCCCTACTTCAGGCCCAACGCTTCCGCCACTCGCGGGCAAATCACCAAGATAGTAGCCAACGCCGCCGGGTTCGGTGAGCCTGTGGCCGGTCAAACATTCGAGGACGTGCCGCCCGGCTCGCCCTACTATCTCTACGTCGAGAGGCTGGCTGCGCGCAATGTGATGGGCGGCTACCCATGTGGAGGGGCGGGCGAGGCGTGCGTGCCTCCCGAAAACAGGCCCTACTTCAGGCCTGCCAGTCTCGTCACGAGGGGCCAGGCGGCTAAGATAACCGGCTACGCTTTCTTCCCACAGTGTAGCCCCTGAGCACGGCATGCGCCTGCACCAATTCGTTCCACCCAGGTCAGGCTCGTTGCACCTTCGTGTCTAGCGTCGTCTTGTTCCCGAAGCTGGAACCCTGGTCTGTTATAATGAAGGCTTACATAGGAGCCACAATGGAATGTCTCACCTGCAAATCTATATCGGGCGAAAGGCGCATCTCCCCAGGCCCTACTATTTATGAAGGGCGGTACTGGCTGGTGGAGCACGCCTACCCTTGCGGCATACTGGGGTGGCTGGTGCTTGTGCTCAAGCGTCACGCCGAGGCTCTGCACAGCCTCACCGACGAGGAGTTCCAGGAGTTGGGTGAATTGCAGGGTAAAACGGCCAAAGTGCTCCACCGGGCGCTCGGCTGCGGAAAAGAGTATGTAGCATGCTTCACCGAGGCAGAGGGCTTTAATCACGTCCACTTCCATATAGTGCCCAGGTCGAACGACCTACCCGACTCGCTTAGAGGAACGAAGATATTTACAATGCTCAAAGTGGATAGAGGCGAGGCTGTTTCCCCGGACGAGATAGCCGAGTTTTGCATAGACTTACAGAAGGAATACAACAAAGGCTAGAGGAAAGATAGAATGACCCAGGAAGTACGCACACGCATAGCCCCGTCGCCCACCGGCGACCCACACGTCGGCACGGCATACATGTCGCTGTTCGACAAAGCCTACGCCCACCATCGCGGGGGCAAGTTCATCCTTAGAATAGAGGACACCGACCAGGAGCGGTACAATCCGACATCAGTGGGCGAGATCATAAAGGCCCTCGACTGGTTGGGCTTGACCCCCGACGAGGGGCCGGGCATCGGCGGCGATTACGGGCCTTATGTGCAAAGCGAACGTCTCCACTTGTACCAGGAGCACGCCCAGCGGTTGATAGAGATCGGCGCGGCCTATCGCTGCTTTTGCACAAGGGAGCGGCTCGACCGGATGCGCGCCGAACAAGCCGCTCGCAAAGAACCTCCCCACTACGACCGCACGTGCCTGCGCCTCTCCCCTGACGAAGTAGAGGGCAATCTGGCCGAGGGCATGCCGTTCACCGTGCGCCTGCAAACACCCGACGAGGGCACCACCGGCTTCAACGACATGGTGCGCGGGGAGATCACCTTCGAGAACCGAGTGCTCGACGACCCGATACTGCTCAAGTCAGACGGCTTCCCGGTTTATCATCTGGCCGTTGTGGTGGACGACCACTACATGAAGATCAGCCATGTGGTGCGGGGCGAAGAATGGATCAGCAGCACGCCTATCCACGTTCTCCTGTACAAGGCATTCGGTTGGGAGACGCCGGCCTTCGCGCACATGCCCTTGATGCGTAACCAGGATCGCTCGAAAATCTCCAAACGCAAGAACAACACCTCGATGAAGTGGTATCGAGAGCAGGGCTTCTTGCCGGAGGCGATGATCAACTTCCTGGCGCTGATGGGCTGGTCCATGCCCGACGGCGAGGAGATTTTCGGCTACGAGGCGGTGGAGCGCGAGTTCAGCTTCAACCGCGTAACCACCAGTGGGCCGGTGTTCGACCTTGTGAAGCTCACCTCGATAAACGGCAAATATATCCGTATGCTCTCGGACGACGAGCTGTACAACCGTCTGCTCCCCTACCTGCCGGAAAATATAGACCAGGAGCGGGTGCGGCAGGTGGCGCCTGTAATAAAAGACCGCCTCACCCGCCTGGGCGAGTTCATGGAGTTGACTGCCTACCTGTTCGGCCCTCCACCCCCTTACGAGGCGAGTTTACTTGTGCCCAGGAAAGGCACGCCCGCCGCCGCCCTTGCCGCGCTCGCTCGCCTGCATACCCTGCTGGAGGAATTGCCGCAGCCCTGGACGCACGAGCAGTGGGAGGCCGCCATGCGCGCTCTGGCCGCAGACCTCGGTATGAAGGCGGGCGACCTCTTTATGGTACTGCGCGTGGCTGTCACCGGCAGCACTGTTTCGCCCCCTCTGTTCGAGAGCCTGGAAATCCTGGGAAAAGAGGAAACCCTACGCCGGGTAGCCGAAGCCGAGGCCAGGCTGGGCGAAGCCGGCTAAATCAAAGCCTTGTTGCGGAACGCTTCCCATTCGCCGTTCTTGACGTGGGCCACGTAGAAGATGTGCTCAAGAAAGCGGGAGTGGGCAACCAGCACCTCGTCGCCGGGTTGCAGAGCGGCATGGGCGGCGGGGTCCACGCGGAACAGTGCCCTGTGGCTCTTTACGTCGAGCGCTGCGGCCTCCTCAGTCGAGATACGGTCCGCCGATAGATACCCGCTCGTCTTGCGAGTGGCCTTATCAGGCTCTCGCGCCGCCTCCGAGCGGTCCGGTTCAGGGGCACGTTGCTTGGCGGTCAATTGCGAGGCTAGCGCAAGGTCGGGGCCTGCGTATCGGGGCAACACCGCCAGCCAACTGCCGGCACGCCTGCCCCCTATTACACGCTTGTCGGCCATCGCGCCCCGCGTAAAGTAGAGAGGGGTGAACAGGTCTCGCACCCCTTTTACAGCCGCTATCGCGAAGTAGACCGTCGCCAATAAACCGCCGATGCCCACCAGCCCGCATAGGCCCAGGGTAGACTGCGATGCCCCGACCTCATTGTTGGATACCTTCTCCAGCTCGGTAACGGCGGTAAGCAGAGCAATCAGCGAAGCCCCACCAGCGGCGAGCGCCAGCACAACCGCCGCCAGCAGCGTCACGACAGTAGGTAGGTAGTAGTTCACCCTGGGCAATCCCCTGCCGGGTCCATCGCCGTACACGGGGTCAATAGAGGAAGCACGGTAGCTCATGGAGACAATTATAGCACAACCACATGCCTCGTAAGCGTGCGAGGAGAGGGGCAAGGCGTCGGCATTGGCCGATCTCGATGCCGATTTTCCATGCCCAAAGTCTAACCACCTACAGCACAGATGCGACCTTGCAGTCTTCACGGCAAGATTGTATAATAACGCAAATGGGCCTGTAGCTCAGTTGGGAGAGCGCCACATTTGCATTGTGGAAGTCAGGAGTTCGAGTCTCCTCAGGTCCACAAAAGTAACCCGGCCCTCCACCCGATAGACCGTCCGTGAGGCGCGCTGAGGGGGCCAAAGATCAAAATCAAAATTGGTTGAAAAAAGGGCCGAAAATCGCTTGACAAACAGAAATGGGTTTCGTATAATAATCCTTGTGTGCAGGGACTGGAAGTAATCAGTCCCATATAAGGCAGAGGCGAATGCAGCAAATGGAGAAGACAATCAAGTAGCAGAACTCGCAAGCTCCAGCCCATAAAGGCTTGAGGCGAGTGCCCAAGCCTCTTTTGTTGCCCTTTTGCACAACCCTTTTACAAAGAAAGTAGAACACTGAGGACCACCGCTCCCTGCTTCTCGATGGAGGCAGCGACTGGCGGTCACAGCACCGGCAGAGCGCCCGGACCGGCAACGGCGAGGGTGAGCACATTAACAAGAGAATAGTTGCAATGAGTAACTAGCAACAATAACAACATTAGCTGGCCTGACTTAATCGGCTCGAAGGAGCAGAAAGGGACAGGTTGGCGAATGGGAATTCAATTTCGCAAGAAAAATGAATAACCGATAATGCGCTGCAAATCGTGCTTGTACGATTACAACTAGCTGAACCGCACCACTGAAGCCGCAAGGTGTGCAGAGGTGA
>JBBSIX010000238.1:0-5337 GCA_038231875.1 Chloroflexia bacterium
ACGATGAAAATGTGCGCGTCCGTAGGGGCACGGCGCGCCGTGCCCCTACTCTATTTTCAGAGGAGCTTTGAGTTGCAACCGCATGCAACTCGCAGTTTAGACTTATCGCCAAGCACGCAAACAGACCCATGCACGGTTTCCGTCCGCATGAGTCTAATTTTGCTTAAAGAGGCTGTGTGCTGGGCCGGTTTTCTCTACTTCCTCCCTGAACTCTACTCTCCATACGCTCCTTGCTATCCACCGCCCTGCGGCCTATAATCTCCATGCGGACGGATGGTGATGTGACCAGATGACACTCGACAGCAGCCTGCCGGAAAGCCTTGAACGGCGCGCGTTCGGCCCGGCCGGCATAGCTCCCCTTGTTAAATGGCTCCTCCTGCTCATGGGAGCAGCTTTTGTGCTTTCTGCCGCTTACGCAAACCTGACCCACTTTCGCAGCGACGGCGCCAACGCTATTGCCCCTCCTCTTGTGCCGGGAACCCTGCTTGGGCAGACCTTTACGGCGCGCTATCCCGACCTGTCGGCGGTTGAGATTCGACTCAGCAAAAAGGGTCTGGAGCCGGGTGCGCCCCGTGCGCTGGTCATGCACCTTCGCCGGGCTGCTGCTCCAGGGCCGGATGTGCGAACCGCCACTCTACGCCTGGACGCCGGCATCGAAGAAAGCTCCTACCATCTGTTCAGCTTCGAGCCGCTCCCCGACAGCCAGGGCAAAAGCTACTACCTGGAGATAGAGTCGCCCGACGGCAGTCCAGGCAACTATTTGGCCCTGTTCTGGTGGCAACAGTTCAGCCCTACCCTGTTGACCGACCCCTATGCCGGCGGCACGGCGTACCTGGACGGCAGGCCACAGCAGGGCGACCTCGCCTTCGGACTGCAATACTCGCCCTCTCCCCTCGCTGCCTTCCGCCAACTGGCCGAAACTGCCTCTCCCAACTTCCCCGGCTGGTTTTTACTGCTTCTCGCCGGTGCGCTGCTTGCTTCGGCAGTCTACTTTGTGCTTTGGATACTCCGCCTTCGACAAGGAGCAGATCGGCCTGACGTCGTGGTGTCCCGGTCCAGAAGATGGGCTTTGCCCTTGATCGTGGCAGTGGCGCTCTTGAACGGCCTGCTGTACTCGCTGCTGGTCCCACCCTGGCAGGGGCCGGATGAACACGGCCACTTCGCCTACGCTGCCTTACTGTACCGGCACGGGTTGGACGATGGCGCGGTCCAACGGCTGGATTGGGAGCACAAGGGCCGGGATCAGGACGAGATACTGGCCCTTAAGGCTGCCGTTGTTGGTTCTATGAGTGAGCACGATTGGACCCGCCGGGTGGCAGGCCACCCCACGCCTGGGGCGCCTGCCCTCCCATCCGGCGATACCGACTTGTATTTGCAGTTCCTCTGGGAGTTGCGCCAGCCGCCTGCCTACTATTGGCTGTGCGCCGTTGCCCTGCAAGTTGCCCAATCGCTGGGATTGCCTGTGGACCCCTGGAGCGACCCGGCGGGCGCGCTACGGCTGATGCGTTTTGTGTCGGTGCTGTTGAACGGGGCGGTGGTGGCGCTTGCCTGGCTCGCGGGTGCCTTGCTTGGGGGGCGCAAGCGTCCAATGCTGCGTTGGCTGCTCCCTCTCACGGTGGCTCTCCTGCCGATGCACAGCTTTATCGCCTCGGTGGTCAGCAACGACATTTTGTCCGAGTTGGCGGTTACAGCCCTGTTTGTGTCGTTGGTCGCCCTCTTGCGCCGGCCTGCCGGACTGCGCGGAGCGGGATTGGCCCTTCTTGCCTTATTGTGCTTCGTGGCGTGTGCCGGGGCCAAGCTCACGGCGGTGGTGGCAGGTGGGCCGCTCCTGGGGGTGGGGCTGCTGGTCTGGTTAGGCATCCTGTTGGCGCGGCTCCTACGTCGGGCGAAAGGCGGGCCGCTGCTGAGACCGCTAACCGCGCCGGCGATAGTAGCCTCGCTCTTTCTCCTGCTGTGCCTGGCCGGGGGGTTGCTTACCTTCAGGCAAGACAAGCTGATAGCGGGCTGGCAGAGCGGCGGTGGCCCATCTGAGCGTCCCCAGCATGTGCAGACTACAACCGCGCACACCGGCTCCTATGTGATGCAGCTGACGCCGGGGCAACTCGCCTATCAGTGGGTTGGGATGCCCTGGCCGCATGTGCCGTACACCTACACCGTCTCTTTTTGGGCGCGGCTCCCCGACGCAGGTAAAGCCTCCCCCGCAACGGCAGCGCTGCTGATTGACGAGCGCGGCACGCTGTCGCGCATCGGGTCCGAGACGCTAGGCGCAGGTCAGGCGAGCGTGCCTTTTACGCCCACAGTTGAATGGCAGCAGTTTACTCTCATCGCCCCAGGCGCGAGGGGAGACCGCAAGCTGTGGGTGCGGTTTATGTCCGGGGAGGCGAGTGTGCAGATAGACGATATTGCCCTGCACGCCACCCCCGCCACTCCCGTCGCCTCCCCAGGAGAAAACGCGGGCGTCACATCGCAGCCGTTTGACTTGCCGGTGTTCAACCCCTCGGCTGAGATAGGCTCGCTGTCGGTCAGCCCATTCGGGGCGCGCTTTCTGCGAGGGGAGAACAAAGATATAGTGGATGTGCTGGTGAACCCGCAGGCATTCAGCAAGTCCTCGGTGTGGGAGCGGTACGCGGATAGGCAGTTCAGGTCGTTCTGGGGCAACTTCGGCTGGCTTTCGATCCCTCTGCCGACGCCGTTCTACACGCTAATCGACGCCGGCATGGTCCTGGCGCTGCTGGGCCTTGTGGTTTTGGCGGTGAGGCGATTGGGGCGCTGGTCGAGTTTCGACTGCATGCCCGCCCTTTTGCCGGCTGCCCTGGGCGCTTCGGTTATAATGACTTTCGCCCGCCAGATGGCTCCCTTGAGTACGTCGGGCGTACACACCGACCCCCAGGGCCGCTACCTGTTCGGGTACACGATACCTGTAGTTTGGCTTCTACTGGTGGGCCTGGCGACGGTATGGAGCTATGCAGCAAAGGCGGTAAAGGCCCTTTTTGCCGGTAAAGCGGCACAGGCCACCCTCGCCAACCCACACCTGGTGGCTTCCTGGGGTGTGTGGCTGTGGTGCAGCAGCCTGGTTTTCTTCGCGGGCTACTCGCTGTTGGCGTTGATTGCGCCCTACTATTACAAGTAGCCTCGCCGCCCTCGCAGCGGCACGCCGTTCAGCACGAACAATAAGATTGATTTTAAAATTGGTTTTGGGCCAAAGGACAACCAATGAGGATAGCCATGCTGGGCACGCGCGGTGTGCCTGCCGGTTACAGCGGCTTTGAAACATGCGTAGAGGAGCTAGGCTCCAGGCTGGTAAAGCGCGGGCACAGCGTCACCGTCTACTGCCGCAGCCACCATGTGAAGTATCCAGGCTCCACTTACCGGGGTATGCGCCTGGTGAAGCTGCCTACAATCAAGAATAAGTACCTCGACACGCTGGTGCATGCCTTTCTCTCCTCACTGCACGCCCTGTTTCAGCCATACGACATATGCCTCTACTTTATCGCGGGCAACAGCCTCGTCACCTGGATACCCCGGCTGGCCGGCAAGTACACCATCATCAATGTAGACGGGCTGGATTGGAAGCGCGAGAAGTGGCCCCGCCCGGCCAAGCGATACATACAGTTTGCCGAACGGATGGCGACTGTGCTGCCCAATGCCTTCGTGACCGACTCCAGAGTGGTGCAACGTTACTACAGCGAAAAGTACGGAGTAACTCCGCCTTACATAGCCTATGGCTCGGACGTTGAGCCGCTACAAGCTGGGGAGACGCTCCGGCGGTATGGCCTGGAGCCTCGCCGTTATATCCTGTTTGTGGGGAGGCTTGTGCCGGAGAACTGCGCCCACCACCTCGTAGATGCGTTTTGCATGCTGCGCGACCGCCGGGGGATGAAGTGCGTGATCGTGGGCGATGCGCCTTACGCTGAGGAGTATATAGCCTCCCTCAAGGCTCGTGCCTGCGACGGGGTTGTGTTCACCGGATACATTTTCGGCGACGGCTACCGCGAGCTTAGCTCAAACGCCTACTGCTTTGTGGAAACCTCTGGGGTGGGCGGTACGCACCCTGCTTTGCTTGAGGCGATGGGCTTCGGCAACTGTGTAGTTACTAACGACACACCCGAAAATCTGGAAACGGTCGGCCCGGTGGGCTTCAGCTACTCAGGTCGAGAGGGTGCGCCGGCGCTTGCTCGCGTGCTGGCGCAACTTCTAGCGCAGCCAACCGTCGTAAGAGAGAGGCGCTCAACGTCCCTGGCCTACGTCGGGGCAAACTACTCCTGGGAGAAGATCACCGACCGCTACCTTGCCCTGTTCAGGCGGGTAATGGGAAGGGAATAACTATTTTTACATCCACCGCCATGCGCAGAGCGCGCGGAGACGACGCAGAGATTCTTAAGGGTTTCCTCACATATCCGACAAGGAACGGAAACACAAAGACGCAAAGATGCAAAGGTTCTGCTTCGCATTCACGCAAAGATTTTTGTTGTTCAGAGGCCGGTCAAGAATGGTCGCATAAGCGCCCGGCATGGGGGAAGACGCAGTGGGCATGTGAGAAAACCTCTAAGAATATTTGTGCCGTCCTTTGTGTCTTTGCGTCTTTGTGTTTCCGTCTCAAAGAGCGTCTCCGCGCATGGCGGTAGACTAAAAAGTAAGCGGCAGATGTTGCCCCGATTGTCCCAGGGCGTTTGCTTTATGTATCAGCGTGGACTATACTAATAGACGCAAGGTAGCGGAAAAGGGGAGGACCACGCCTCGTGTTTAAGCGGCTCAATGCCAACTATATGGCGGCGCTGTTCCTGATAGACATCGCGCTGGTGCAGATCGCCCTGGAAGTGGCTATGGCTTTGCGCTACCAGTTGCCTCTGTTGCGCCTTTTCCAGCCCTGGCCGCAGGTCGAGGTGCAGGAGCTGCGGATTCCGTTGCACCTGGCGTTCGGACTGCTGGGCCTCGTATACCTGGTGGGCAACGGCGTCTATAATTCGCGCAAGGTGATGCGCTGGATAGACGAGTTGCAGCGGGTGGTGCTTGCCTGCACCCTGGTATCGCTTTCGCTGACCGGATTCCTCTATCTCATCAACCTGAGCCTGCCGCGCCTCGGCTTTTTCTACTTCTATCTCATCTCCACCTTCCTGCTGATCGGCTATCGCTGGCTGCTGCGGGCGTGGCATTGGCTGAACAAGCACCACCCCGACGTCGAGTCTCGTGTGCTTATCGTGGGCGCCGACAGCCGGGGCATCGAGGTCGCCAACGAGTTTCGTCGCGGGCGCTGGCCTGGGGTTAAAACCGTGGGCTTCATCACCCAGGACCCACAGAAACTGGGCACCAGCGTGGCCGAATTGCCGGTGCTGGGCG
>JBBSIX010000239.1:0-5332 GCA_038231875.1 Chloroflexia bacterium
CCACCTCTGCCTGAGCCAACAACAACAGGCGCGGCCCGGCCTGCAAGGGGGCTATCACCCGCCGCCCCAGCGCCGCCGCCACAAAAGCCGGGGCTGCCAGGGCTGCCACGCTGCGCGAGATGTGTATATCAAAGGCGCGCTCTACCCTATCGGCAAAATCGGGGTCGAACAAGCGCAAGACGATACGCAGGTCGGGGTTCAGGCTGCGGGCGTTGAGGGCCGCTTCCAGGTTAACTATATCGCTACTGGTCGCCATCACGAGGCAGCGCGCCCGCTCGATGCTCAGTGCATGCAGGGTTTCGGGTACGCGAGCGTCGTCTATGAGCACAGGCACATGAAGATTACGCACGGTGGGCACGAACCGCCCGTCCTCGTCCTTCTCGGCGGCCACCAACGGCACGCCTAAAGCCGCCAACTGCTCTACAACACGGTAGCCGATGTTTCCCAGCCCACACACCACGATGTGGTCGTGCAGGTTCTCCGGCACGCCGCCCAAGGCCCGCTCCAGGCGCGCACTTACAATCGCGTCGGTGATAAGGGCATAGAAGATCGTCAGCACGGTTGCCCCGACCAGCATAAGGCCGATGGCAAACAGCTTGAGGCCGGTAGGCGCGTGCAGCAGGTTGATGTCGCCGAAGCCGGTGGTGGTGATGATCGTTATTGTGAAATAGGCCGCGTCAATCGGGTTGAGGTTGTCGGCGAACTCGAACACCAGCATGCTCACGGCGAACAGCACCAGCAGCAATCCCATCATGCGGACCAACCGCCGATCCAGCCCCCTGAGCACAACCAGCAAACGCGCCCACATGTAGCGGGGGTCGCGGCGCAGAGAAACCTGCCGGCCATGCTGAGGAACGTCCTCCGGGCGACGTGAGGGGCCGCCGTCGGCCAAGCACAGCAGCACCCCGCCGCCCTGGGCCTGGGGGAAAAGCTCTACATCCTCATCATCGCCGCTAATGCGGGCCAGGGGCACAAGCACGTCGTCGGCATCGGCCCGCGCCTCGCGCACCACCAGGATGCGCCCCGCTATCTCCACCCTCTGCTCCCAGTCGTGGTGCAGGGCAGCCGACACAAAGGCGGGCGCGGCGATGGCCGAGTAGTCGAGCACCAGGCAGTCGCGGAACAACGCCTCGACTTTACGCCCCAGGTCGGGGTTGAACATACGCATGACGATACGCAGCCTGGGGTTGATCTCCTGAACGGCCAGGGCGGCGTGCAAGTTGCCCACGTCGTCGTCGTGCGTGAGGATAAGGGAGGCGGCAGACTTGGCCCCCGCCGCACGCAGCACGGCCTCATCTCGATAGTCGCCCCGGATAAGCGCGCCGCTCAGTCCCTGGGCCTTTGAAACCAGGTCTTCCCCTGCCCGCCCCGCAACCACCACCACCCGTTCGCCCAGCCGGTTCAACTCTTCCAGAATGCGGAAGCCCAGTTCGTTCAGCCCGCAAAGGATTATGTGCCTGGACAGCCCCGGTGATGCAGACATCCACGTTCCTCCCCGACGAGTTTCAAGCTAACGCACGTTCACGGCAGACTCACAGGTCCGCCACCGCCGATGCCAGCCGAGCGCGCCACTGCGGGCTGCTCAGATGCCGCCAGGTGGGGCCGAAGTCGGCCTGAAGCCGGTGCATCGCAGCCTCGCGCTCCTCCAGGTAGGAGGTTAGGCCGCCTCCCTGGGCCAGCCGGCTC
Organism: Chloroflexia bacterium; assembly: GCA_038231875.1. Lineage (GTDB taxonomy): Bacteria > Chloroflexota > Chloroflexia > QHBQ01 > JADMIH01 > JADMIH01. The sequence continues at coordinate 1,687 of JBBSIX010000239.1, forward strand.
TTTTTGGCTCTCTTGGCCTTCTTTGCCTCGGCGGAAACAAAGCTGCGGATCAACCCGGCGGCTACATCGGCATCGTGCAGGTCGCCCAATTGGTCCTGCATCTCCGTTACCTCTTTGATCAGCCTGTGAGTGTCGGGAGGCAATACGTCGCTGAAGCACTCCAACGTGTAGCGTAGGTACTTGCCGGCGATCCTCAGTTGGTGCAGCTGTTCCAGTTTGGGCGCGTCCATGACCGTCTCGAAAGCGCGCGCCGCTTCGTAGCGGTCCCAGATAGCGCTGCCTGCCAGGTGCCGCACCTGATACGGCTCTACATCTCCCCCGTCGTGCGGAGGAACGTTATCAGCATCTTCTTCGAGGAAATGGTGCATCTGCTTCACAAAGCGAGCATAATCTTTCGAGTCGAGCAGCCGGATCAACTCCTTGCGGGCCTGATCGCGCTGGGACCGCCAGCTGTCTATCAGGGTGCCCAGGCTGGGGCGCTCATCAGTGGGCAAGCCTTCGCGGAACTTCTGCGCGTGCCCGATCAAAACATCCAGATCGCGCACGGCCCCTTGCGCGTGAGCCAGGTCGCGCAGCCCCTTGCGTACCGCCTTCACATCAGGGCCGGTGATATAGTCGGCGTACACACGCAGCACCGCCCGCATACGCCGTGTGGCTACCCTCATGTCGTGCAAGGCTTCGGGGTCTTTTCCCTTGCGCGTGCCCTTTTCGTTCGCCAACATCTCCCTGAAGCGCTCCCCGATTATCTTGCGAGCCGCCGTCCCTGCGCTATCGGTAGGCAACACACCGGCGGCATGCGCCCCAGCGCCGGCTTTTTTTGGCGTAGCCTCCTCATCTTCGGAAGCTTGGGCCGTAGCCTGGGGCGTCGGCTCATCATGGCTGAACGCGGAAGTAAGCACAGCAGCCTGCTCGAACTTGGAGAGAGGCTGCGGCGCCAGGTTGTATTCTTCCATCAAAAGACGCGCCAGTATTCGCAAGTCGGACATGAGACCTTCCGGCAGCAGTTCCACCTCAAGCTCGTAGCCGGACACCGGCCCACCGGGTGCGCCTATAGCCACCCTGTCCAGGCTCATCTCGGCCACATCGCGCTCGCCCTGATACAGATGAGACACAAAACGGGTTTGCTCGATAGAGAACAGTTCTTCGAGCGGCTTACCTCCGCCTATCTGCTGCACCATGTCGCGCACCTCGCCCTCCGGCCAGGTGGACACATCCAACGCTCCAACATGCACCTCGTACTCGTCGCGAGAGTGTATCGCCCCTGCGACCTGCCCGCCCACCCGCTTGAGGGTCAGCAACAGGCCACCGTCCTTGTACGCACGTAGCCGAACCGCGAAATTGTGCTTGTAGAAGCTGTGGTCTGCGGTGTCGAGATAGCGGTCGTGCGCCTGCTTAGTCACGGCATCGCGCCGCTCATAAGGGCCGAACACCTCGGCGTCATGCAGGCTCTCGAACGTGGCCTCGCTCGGCACAATAAATTTGGCTTCCGTTTCCATACTTAGTCTCCCTATACTATGTGCCCTCTATATAATAGTTTCCTCCACATGCAGCATTATAAGCAGAGTGCGCGAACCGTGCCAGTCGGGTAAGTCGGGGTAAGCGTCTGTGCAGGGTTCGGAAGGGGGTAGAGCAGCGACAACAGCCTGCCTTGCAGAGCCGGTGTATTGCTCTCATGCCCCCAGGCAGGAGAAAATGTGTGCGCCTCGCGCTTGAACACCTACATAGCTCCAACAAGTACTGCGCTGTAGGATATTTAGTTCCGAGGTTGTAGGAGTTTTTGCTTATTTACCGGCGCTCCATCTCACTATATCATAGAGTTACAGGGGCAAGCTCTACGCAGTGCTCGGCTCTACTGAGGCCGCTACTGCTTCTGCTCTGCTCTCGGCGAAGTTATTCACACTATATCAGCGTACAGGGGTCTAATTATGCAAGGGCGATTGCTGACTGTCATGTTGTTTCTCCTCGGCGCGTCCGCGATTTCAGGGTGCAGCGTCGGTGCGCCTGAGACCAACTCTGCGGCGGCGTCTTCCGCCCTCACTCCCCTGCCGGCCACGCCCTCAGCGCCGGCTGAGGAACCGACCGCCGCACCCACCGCTACTGCCGTTCCCTTGCCCACCGGCACGCCGGAACCGACCGAAACCCCCTGGCCCACCCGCGTGGTAGACAAGGATGTACAGTACAACGTGTACAAGATCGAGGATCAGGCCGCCGCCATACGCGGGTTGGTGGTCAAGAAGAGCGTCTCGGAACTGTTTATTACGCCTCAAGAATTGCATGACTACTTTGCCGCCCACGTGGATAAGGGCTATTCGATAGAGGAAGCCCAACAAAACGAGATGGAAGCGTGGCTGATGAGGCTCATCAAGAAGCGCGATGTGAACCTGAAAGAGCGGGCGGTGGATGTACACACCGAGGGCATCCTCGGCTTCTACAGCCCCGACATCAAGGAGCTGTTCGTGCTCGGCGACACTCATAATATGACGCCCGACACCAGGGAGACACTGGCCCACGAGTTTACCCACGCCCTCCAGGACCAGCACTTTAACCTGACCGCTATGATCCGGCAGTACAGCCACGACAGCGACCACCGCCTGGCGATTAGGGCGCTTATCGAGGGCGATGCAACGCTGTCGGGGTTGGCCTACAGTTACACCTACGAGAAGCAGGTTGACAACTCCACACAGAAAAAGCAGCCCGCCAACTCCACCGCACAGAAGCAGTCCGAGCAAGAGGCGGACGGCGAAGGCAGCTATATCGGCAAGACGATCTACTTTCCTTATATCCAGGGCACCCTCTTTGTATCCGAGTTGACAAAAGTTGCGGGCTTCAGCGCGGTGAACCGAACCTATCAGGAGCCGCCTGTTTCCAGCGAGCAGATACTCCACCCCGATAAGTATATCAAGACGCCTCACGACTTGCCCCTGCCAGTGGCCCTCCCGCCTCTCACCGGCACATTGGGCACAGGCTGGACGCTGCTGGACGAGGACACGACAGGCGAGTGGGAACTGCGTATGGCGCTGGAGGAGACAAAAGCCTCCAATCCTGAAGAAGCGGCTGCGGGTTGGGGCGGCGGAAGGTATAGCTACTACGGCAAGGCCGACGGCAACGGCCTGCTCTTTATGCACACTCGCTGGGACACCGAAAAAGACGCCGACGAGTTCGAGGCCGGCATGCGCGAGGGCCTGGACAGGTTCGCAAAAGAGGGTACGGTCTGGACCGAAGGAGGCCGCTACTTCGCCCTCCGGCGCGACGGCAGCCACCTCTTCTACATAGCCTCCACCGACCGCCCCGCCCTTGAAGCCGCCTGGCAAGCGGCCAAGTAAGTCCCAAGTAAGCCCTTTGGTGATAAGTTAGGGCTTCGGAGCTTATATCAAGAGCTTTCGAGTGGTGATTATCCCCATCTCAAGCGATGCTGGGCTGTCATATCGGGCAAGCATTTCTATACTACATATTGTCATTCTGAGTGCAGCGAAGAATCAGTACGCCTGTAAGACAGTAGGGCTGAAAAGTGCCGTACCTTGCACTGCAAGGAAGGTACTCTGCCCCTAACTATCATGCTCCACCTACTGATTCTTCAGTTCTTGGCTGTGCCAATTCAGGCTCCTCTGAAAATAGAGAAGGGTAGGGGCACGGCGCGCCGTGCCCC
>JBBSIX010000240.1:0-5322 GCA_038231875.1 Chloroflexia bacterium
CTTGCTTCGCAATTCAGGCTTTCCCAATTCAGGCCACTACAACGGCAGTTAGCGAACAACATGAGGCGAATGCAAAACACACAAGACCGCTATGGTTCTTGTGTGTTTTGCTTCGCAATTCAGGCTTCTCACCAGAGCGCCATGGCCTCGTACTAGCAAAAACGGGCTAGTGTCCAGTACCACTATGGGCTATATAGTGCGGGGCCGCTCTGGGGTATAGTTTGGATGAAGGCATAACCGGAGCACAGCATGCGAAGGACGTATGCGCGCCGGCATGATACCGAAACTTTTATCCCGAATTATTCACCTGTTAGTTGGAGGCACTCTACTTATGAAAGCACGCGGCGGACGTTTTCTCATGTTGCTGGGCGCGGCCCTTGCCATTATGTCGTTTGTTGTTGTTTATATTTTTATGTCTAACCGTTCTTTGGTCGGCGCATCCCCCGCCGCAGGCACTGTGCCTACCGCAGTGCCGGTGAAGCAGGTGGCTATAGCGGCGCGGGACCTGCCCGCTTACACCGTGCTTAATGCCGCCAACGTCACCCTCAAAGACATAGACGCAAGCGCTGTCATGTCCGACACTACCTCGGAGCCTTCCGCCTTGTACGGCAAGATGGCTACCGAAACAATGTCGAAGGGGCAGCAAATCCGCACAGATCAGTTGGCGCAGTCGGGGTTCTCCAACGTGCTGGCTAGAGGCGAGCGCGCCTTCGCCCTGGCTGTGCCTCAGCGCAGCACATTCGGCGGGGCCATCGCCGAAAACGACCGTGTGGACGTGCTGTGGAGCGCAGGCTTGAAACTGGATTACAAAGTGTATCCTGACGGCACGGTGAAAGAGACCACCGATGTCTACACCACCACCAAGACCTTGCTGCAAGACATAAAAGTGCTGCGGGTCATCGAGCTTCAGAACCCGCCCCCCATCAGCGGCCGGCCCGGCAACAACGGAGCCGACAGCAACACCGCCAACCCCGAAGCGGAACCTGCTTCCGCAGTCTCCCGCCTCAACGCCGCCCAAACTTCGGCGATGTATGAGAACGGCGCGCCCTATCAGGAAGTGCTTATCCTGGCCGTGACCGACCAGCAAGCCGAAGTGTTGAAGTTCGCCAGGGAGAACGGCGGCCTGCTCGACCTTACTTTGCGCTCCTCAGCCGTCATGAAAAGCGCGGCGGGCGAAGAACTCAAAGACAAGGACAACAACCCGATAGTCGGCGATCACGAGAACGAAACCACCACCGGCATCACTGTGAAGACCTTGATCGAAAGCTACGGCCTGCTGCCTGTGCCGCAAACCGAACGGGGCCAGAAGTAGCTTCATGCGTAAGCCGCACTGAATTAGGAGTTAGAGATGGATAGCCAGGGAACCAACGGCTCAATGCCCAAGATCGGGGTTCTAATAGTAGACGACATCGCCGACACACGCGAGAACCTCAGCAAGCTGCTCATGTTCGAGCGCGACATTGAGGTGATAGGCACTGCCGGCAGCGGCCCCGAAGCCCTTGACGCCTCGCGCAGGCTGCTGCCGGACGTGGTGTTGATGGACATTAACATGCCGGAGATGGACGGCATCAAGACCGCCGAGCTACTCAGCGGCGAACTGCCCGGCATCGGCATCATCATGATGTCGGTGCAGGGTGAGCAGGACTACCTGCGCCGCGCCATGCTTGCAGGGGCGCGCGAGTTCCTCGTCAAGCCGTTCTCCGGCGATGACCTGGTGCGGGCTATCCGCCATGTCTACAGGCTGGAATCGGGCAAGCGCGCGATGGCTATGGCCGCCGCCTCGATGCCCTCCAACCACACAGCCGCCTTGAACGGCAACGGCGCCTCCGGCGAACTGAAGCACGGCAAGATACTCACCGTAGTCAGTCCCAAAGGTGGTGTCGGCAGGACCACTATAGCCGCCAACCTGGCGGTGGCTCTCAAGCTCTCTACGGGCAAGAAAGTGGCCCTGGTTGATGCGTCCCTCTACTTCGGCGACTGTGGCGTGATGCTCAATCTGCTGTCCAACAAAACGATAGTGGACGTGGTGGAGCACATAGACGAGTTGGACGGCGACCTGCTCAACGACATTATGACCACCCACTCCTCAGGAGTGAAGGTGCTGCTGGCCCCACCTCAGCCGGAGATGGCCGAGCTGGTGACAGCCGAGCATATACGCCGCGTGCTGGTGGAGCTTGCCGCCAATTATGATTACGTAGTAGTAGACACCTGGCCGTCTTTCGCAGACGTGGTGCTTACTTCTATGGACCTGTCCGACAACATCTTGCTGCTCATGACATTGGAGATGACCACCATTCGGGACGTAAAACTCTATTTGGAAGTGGTCGAGAAGCTCAACTATCCCACCGAGAAGGTCAAGTTGATCCTGAACCGGGCGGGCAGTTCCGGCGGCATAAAAGTAGAGGCCGTCGAGGAGACCCTACGCTACAAGGTGATGGTCGGGTTGAGCAACGACGGCGCGGCCATGATGATGGCGATCAACCAGGGCGTGCCGCTGGTCATCTCGGCTCGTGAGCACCCCTTCTCCCGCGATGTTTACCGGCTGGCCCGTTTGATAAGCTCTACCACAGCCGACGAGGGCGCGCTGGCGATGGCGACCGCTACAGTCAAGGCCGACGAAGCGCCCGCCAATACCAAACTGGTTTCCAAGCTCAAGGCAGCGTTTCGGTAGTATATAAGTAGCACATGAGCCGCCGCGTATTCGGCGCTCATCTTCTCATGTGAGGTAAAAATATGTCTCTTCTAAAAAGAATCGGTACAACAGGCCCTATACCCAACGATGTCGGGGGGAGTGGGCAAGAGCGTAGCGGGGGCACGGGTGGTATGCAAAACCGGGGCACTAAGCCCGGCCTCACAGGGCCAATCGGTTCTGCTGTGCATTCAGGCTCCAACCCTTCCACCGCACTGCCCCGCGCCACCGGCACACTCGGCGGGCCTAACGGCGGCTCCGGTCGGCAACAAACCTCCGGCTCGGAGTTCCTCGAGCTGAAGAACCGAGTACAGCAAAAGCTCATTGCCGAGCTTGATCCCAAGCTGGACCTGAGCAAGACTGAACAAGTGCGCCGCAACGTTGAAGAGATATTCAACGAAATCCTCGACAGCGAGAACATAATACTGGCTCGCGTAGACAGGGCGCGGCTCTTCGAGGCGGTAGCGGCCGAAATCCTGGGCTTCGGGCCGATTGAACCGCTGCTCAAGGACCAGTCCATAACCGAAATCATGGTAAACGGCCCGCACCTCGTCTATATAGAGCGTCATGGACGTCTCGAAAAGACCAACATACAGTTCCAAAACGACGAGCACGTCATGAGGGTGATTGACCGCATCGTGGCCCCGCTCGGCAGACGTATTGACGAGGCCTCGCCCTATGTGGACGCTCGCTTGCCCGACGGCTCTCGCGTGAACGCTATTATCCCCCCTCTAGCCCTCAACGGGCCCACCATCACCATACGTAAGTTCTCTAAAGACCCCCTCACCGTAGACGACCTTATCCGCTTCGGCAGCTTTACGCCTGAGATGTCTACCTTCCTCAAGGCCTGCATCGAGGCCCGACTCAACGTCCTCGTGTCAGGCGGCACCGGCTCCGGCAAGACTACTACCCTCAACGTGCTGTCGGCCTGGATACCCGATGACGAGCGGATCGTGACTGTGGAGAACGCTGCCGAACTACAAATGCGCCAGGAGCACGTTATCACCCTGGAGTCGAGGCCGGCCAACATCGAGGGCCGAGGCGAGGTGACGATTCGCGACCTTGTTATCAACTGTTTGCGTATGCGCCCCGACCGGATTGTGGTGGGCGAGTGTCGAGGCGGCGAGGCCCTGGATATGCTCCAGGCGATGAACACGGGCCACGACGGTTCCCTGACGACCCTCCACGCCAACACCCCGCGCGATGCCCTCACCCGCCTTGAGACGATGTGCCTCATGGCCGGCATGGACCTGCCGGTGCGGGCTATCCGCGAGCAGATTGCTTCAGCTGTTGACCTGATCGTGCAGCAGGAGCGCCTCAAGGACGGCACGCGCAAGATGACCACCATCACCGAGGTGCAGGGCATGGAGGGCGATGTGGTGGTAATGCAAGACATATTTGTGTTCGAGCAGACCGGCATCGAGGGCGGCAAGATCGTGGGCCGCATGAAGCCCACCGGAATACGCCCCAAGTTCATTGACAAGTTCGAGTCGGCCAACATCTATCTACCGCCGAACATATTCGGTTTCAACGAGAGGTTCTTCTAGAGCATCGGACGCCGGGCGGTTTGCGTCCGGCATGGGAGGTTAGCGAGTGGATCCATTAGTAGTAGCATTGATCGGGGCGCTCCTGGTTATGGGGTTGTTCTTCGGTCTGGCGAAGCTGTCGTCCGGGCCTTCAAATGTGAAGGGCCGGTTGGCTAGTTTCGTGGGAGGGGCCAACCCGCCGGAGGAGAAGGCCGAAAAGAAGAAGAAGAAATTCACGCTGGGGTTGGGCGAAACCGCTATCGCCGCCAGGGTAGAAAAGAGCGTAGGCAAGCAGAGTTTCGGTCGGAACGTGCAGCGCAAGCTCGCCCAGGCCGACTTGAAGTTGACGCTCCTGGAGTTCATGATCACCAAGATCGCACTGATGCTCGTGGGCCTGGCCGCCGGCTTGTTCCTGGGACGCGGCGGCGCAATACAGTCGGCGCTGTTCAGCATCGGCGGCGTAGTAGTCGGCTTCTTTATTCTCGATTGGTACGTCAAGATGCGTATCGGCAAGCGCTTGAAAGCCTTCAATGGTCAACTTGGCGACACAGTTGGCCTCATGGCGAACTCGCTGCGCTCCGGCTACTCGATGCTCCAGTCGATGGAACTTGTGGCGAAAGAATCCGCCAACCCAATCGGCGATGAATTCACCAGGGTGGTGCGCGAAGTGGGGTTGGGCCTGTCGGCGCAGGACGCGCTGGCTAACCTGATGCGCCGTATGCCCTCGGATGACCTCGACCTGCTGATAACCGCCATCAACATCCAGTACGAGGTGGGCGGCAATCTGGCACAAATCCTGGACACAATCTCGCACACCATACGCGAGCGGGTGCGTATCAAGGGAGAAGTGGCGGTGCTCACCGCCCAGGGCCGCGTGTCCGGCTATCTGGTGTCGGCCCTGCCGGTGTTCATAGGGGTGGTTGTTACCGTGATCAACCCTACTTACATGAGCGTACTGTTCGACTTTCCCTGGGTCATCATGCCTGTTTGCGGGGGCATCCTGGTTTTCTCCGGCTTTATGATAATCAGAAAGATTGTAAATATAGAGGTCTAGCCACTGCATGTGCGCTTACATACAAAAACATAAACCCGAAACAGGCATCTCGA
>JBBSIX010000241.1:0-5311 GCA_038231875.1 Chloroflexia bacterium
AGGCATAGAGACGTTCAACAGCCAGTTGGAGAAGATGGGCTTACAGAGGCTGCACGCCCGCACCAATCCTGGTTTTGAGATCAAGGTCCTTGCCTCCCTTCTTGCGTTGGCTTGTGTTAATCTTATCTAGCAATCAAGGTAACCTCCTATTTAGGACCGGCTATCCTGTGCTTGGTCCTCATCGTCTTCCAAACCACCGGCGTATATCTGTAAGGCTGCTTTATCTTCGGTACTTATGGCCGTTTTCAGCGCATACTCCAACGTTTTCGCGCCGAGGGCCTTGTCCCAACACTCCCGCGTTTTACACAGGTATGCCCCGCGTCCCGGCTTCTTGCCCATCTCGTCCACCTCTACGTGCCCATCGGCCAGCTTCACCAGCCGCACCAGACCCCGCTTCGGTCCGGCGGTGCGGCAGGCTACGCAGGTGCGCTGAGGCACAGGTTTGGGACGCGGGCCTACTTTCGCTTTCAGACCTCGGCCTCCTCCACTTCTTCTACTTCTTCTACTTCTTCTACTTCTTCCGTAGGCTCGCCCGCCTGTGGGATGTACGTAGCGATAACCCGACCGGAGTCGGTGCGGACTTCTATCTGGTCCATAGTAATTCGCAGGCGCACACTCTCGCCCGGCATTGTTTCGGGCAAGGGGCCGTATGCTACATACTGATAGACCACAGTATTGTTAGGGCGCACTTTGCGGCGCTCCTCTTTGGGTATCTCCCCGGCGGCGTTCACAACCGGCGGCATCACACCGTCGGGGGTCACACCGGCGGCCACAGCCTCGGCACGCAGCATCTCGGCGGCGCGGCGGGCAACTTCCTCATCGTCCATCTCGTTCTCGTCGTACTTCTGCTGGTCTTCAGGTGTAACGGCGCTCTTGATGTCAATGCGCCAACCGGACAGTTTGGCGGCCAGGCGGGCGTTCTGCCCTTCTTTGCCGATAGCCAACGACAACATTCGCTCCGGCACGATCACCGAGGCAGTCTTTTCTTGCTCGTTGAGGTCCACAGCGAGCACCTGCGCGGGCGAGAGAGCATTGGCGATAAACACCGACATATCTTCGTCCCACAGCACCACGTCAATCTTCTCGCCACCCAACTCGTCTACGATCTTCTGAATGCGCTGGCCTTTCATGCCCACGCACGAGCCGACGGGGTCCACGTTGCTCTGGCGAGCAGCTACCGCCACCTTAGAGCGCATGCCGGCTTCGCGGGCGATGCTCTTTATCTCCACGATACCGCTGTGTATCTCAGGAACCTCAAGCTCGAACAGCCGCTTGAGGAACTGCCGGTCGGCCCGCGACACGAAGAGCTGTGGGCCTTTTGCGTTGCGCTGCACCTCAAGCAGCAGCACGCGCATCCGGTTGCCCGGCCTGTACCGCTCGGTTTTCACCTGATGGTTGGGGGGCAAAATCGCCTCGGCGCGGCCCACTTCCAGCACCCAGTTGCCGTTTTGGTCCTGACGCTGCAAATTCGCCAGCACTATATCCCCTTCTCGCTCATTGAACTCCGAGAACACGCGGTCGCGCTCGGCCTCGCGGATACGCTGCATCACCACCTGCTTGGCGGTCTGCGCGGCGATGCGCCCGAAATTGGCGGGGGTGGTCTCGCTCTCAATCATGTCGCCCACTTTGGCCTCCGGGCTGATCGGCAGCACATCGGAAAGGGCCACTTCGAGGGCGGGGTCCTCCACCTCCACCACTATCACGCGCCGCTCGAACACCCGCGTATCGCCCGACTGCAAGTCGAGCTTCACCAGTACGTTCTGATCGGTGCCCGATATGCGCCTGTAAGAGGTGATGATGGCATCCTCGATGCCCCTCAGTATCGCCTCACGCGGTATGTTGCGCTCGGCTGCTATTTGGTTGATAGCTGCATATAAATCGCTTTTCATCCTGTTCACCCCCAGTTCAATATTCGCGGCTCACGAACAATATTTGAGACGAAAACACAAAGACGCCATACGCAAAGGACCACGCAAAGATTCTTAAGGGTTTCCTTATATAACAACTACTTCTTCCCTCATGCTGGGCACTCTTGCGGCCACTCCTGAACGACCTCTGAACAACACAAACCTTTGCGGCGTCCTTTGCGTATGGCGTCTTTGTGTTTTCGTCTCTTGTCGTGGAACCCTAAGAACCTCCGCGCCTTCGTGCTTACCTTTTGCCCTGAACGATAAAAAAAAGTGGGGACCTCCCACTTTAGCAAGGCGTTACGCTAGTTGTAGCTTCCTAATTATACTACTTAATGCCCTCATCTTCAAGACGCACATCCTTCAAGCCAACTGTGAGCAAGCGGCTGTCCTTTATACCGGGATCGAGCGCTTGCGGAGTAACCCCCTGCCCCTGGACCACGATACGTACTTCGGTCATGCCGGCCTGCCAGAGCACCGCTTGCGTGCGAACTACGGCGCCGGCTGTAGACACTGTGCCTGAGTACACAAGCCGGTCTTGTGGGTCGCCCGACTGCCCGGTGTAGACCGACATGGGCTGCTCTTTTGCGAATGCCGTTGCATCCAGGACGAGTGAGGCCGTCACAGGCTGCGGGGAAAAGACGCACAACCTGCCCTGCGGCTCCTTCAGCCAGCGAAACGGCACGCCGCCCGAATCCTCGGCGTTGTACCAGCCGTCGCTCACCAGCAGGGCGGGGCGCAAGCTCTGCGGGCCAACGCTATCTACTTTGTAGATGCCCACATAGCTGCCTGTGTAGAGAGGTGGAGCATGCGAGACGTGGGCCAGTATATCCTCGAAAGCCGCCTTTTCCTGCGGGTCGATAGGGGCAGAATCTGGGCCGCTGTAGTTGTTGTACAGGGCTATGTAGCCGATGTTGTAGAAGCTTAGTATATCCAGGGGACGCGAGCTAATGGTGGGCGAAACAATGTCGCGGCCCTCAATGGGCAAGTAGCGAGCCGAGATAAAGCTCCAAAACGGCCCGCACGAGTCTACGATGGGACTGCGATAATTGCGCGCCAGGTAGCCACCCATGATGGGGTGGCCGTGTATTGTTTGGTAGAGCATCCGCTCTCCTCCCGTCTCGCTCTGCTGCGTGGCGAAGGGCAACTCCATCAGCGCGCCGCCGTTTTGCTCCGCCAACACCCGGAAGCCCTCCGGTATCTCTATTGGTTGTATATACCTGGGGTGGATGGGCAGTTCCACCAGCAAAAATGCGAGCAGCGCGGCAAACACCAGTAGCGCATGCCCCCTGCCGCGCCGGGACATGCCGGCCATGAGCCGGGCCGCCCCCACGCCGGCAAGCGCCCCCATACACAGCCGGGCAAGCACGACGGTGCGTTCGGGCTTGGCAATGGCTGCCACCGCCTGGCTCACCCCCGGCAGCCACTCTATAAAGGCGAACGGCATGGGCACACCGGTCAACCGGCGCCCGATTTGCAACTGCGGGCCTAACGCCAACAAAAGGGCCGCTACGCCCAACCCCCCCAGAACCACCGGACGGACCTCCGCGCCACAGCCGCGCCGAACACCGAAAGGGCCAGCGCAACGTACCCAAGCGACAAATAATCGTGTAGCGCCGGCTCGTTTACACCCGGCCTTGCAACGGCGTTGCCCAGCAAAGGGTGGTCCTGCGGAGGCGCGAAAAAGCTCAACAGGTCGGCGGAATGGGCCAGCCTGTGCGCGGCGGAAGCCTGCACTTCCAGGCGGGGGTCCTGGCTATCCCGTAGCAGGCCGATCAACAGGGGCAGCGTGAGCGCCAGGGCAACAGCCGGCACGACGGCAAGGGTCAAGATCCGGAGCTTGAACCTTCGGCCCTCGGCAGGACTTTTGCGCCGTTCCCCATAGCCGGCAGCTGCCCTGTAGAGCAGGTGGGCTGCCGTAAAAATGAGCAGGTAGGCGGCGTAATAAAGGCTGCTCAGGGCTGCCAGGGCCAGTAGCAGCCCCGCCCAGGCCGCCCACCGGACGCTGTGCGTGCGCCACAACCTTATCCATGCCTCGGCGTACAGGGGTATCCACTGGAGCGACAGCACTTCGGGCTGGCCCTTCAAGGCGTCAAGCGTATAAGGAGTAAAGGCAAACACCACCCCACCCAGGAAGGCCGCAAGCGGCACATGCTTGCCCACAACCAACAGTCCGAGCCGAAATGCCCCGTAGCCCGACAGGGTGAAGCCCGCCAGGAGCACAGTATTATAAGCGGCGGCCTGCCCGAACAGCAGTTGCGGCCCCAGAGCCATGAGGCCGAGAGGCAACCCCAACGTGTGGTAGTAGAGGTCCACACCGTAGGGATAGTAGAGCAAGCCGGTGTGGAAAGGGTTCGTGGGGAGAGTGACGGCCTGCCGCAGCCACCAGAGGTTCCACAGATTCTGGTCGCGGTCGGCTATCAGGTCGCCGGGAACCTGTGTGGTGAAGTGGAGGATCGCCGGGTAGGTGACAAGCAAAGCAAGCAGAAAGTAGCCCAGCAAGGCCAACAGATGGGTGGACGCGCCAATTCTGGGCAAGAGGACACCCGCCTCCCCCTCTGTTTCGAGGGACGCCGGGGCTAACCTATCTACTCTGGCGTTGTGGAAAGTAAAGGACATAGTTGTTCAGGATGATCTTAGCAGATTGCCTGTGGGCAGGGCAAACCCAGGTGACATAGTAAGCGTTCACACTTAGAGTATGAGCAGCGCGGGGACAATGGACTGTAAGGGCCTGCACCCCTCTTCTGAACACTTACGTGACATAATTCCTAGCAAAGGCCGGGACTATTTTCCCCTGCTAAAGAGGTGTGCATGACGGTCATCTGATGTATAGTAGCCACAGGTACTTCTACTTATGGCTAATAATTGGTCGGTTGAAAAAAAGATAATTGGCGGATTCGCGCTGGCTATGCTGGCCTTGATTGCCATGGCGGGAATCGCCCTGTATAACACCACGCAACTCGTGGAGAGCGACCGTTGGGTGTCACATACGCACGAGGTGTTGGCCGAGGTTGAGGCCACCTTCTCTACCGTGCAAGATGCCGAGACGAGCCAGCGCGGTTATCTCATCACCAACGATGCTCTTTACCTGATACCCTACAACGCTGCCATCGCCAGTATAGACAAGCATATAGCATACCTGCGCCAACTGACCCTGGACAACCCTCGCCAGCAGGACCGCATCGCTGCTCTCGACACTAAAATAACCGAGCGATTGGATATGCTAAAGCAGGTGATCGCCTTACGCAAGACTGAGGGTTTCTAGGGAGTGGTGAAAAAGGCAGAGAAGCAGTAAAATAGAGATATGGAACAGACACAAAGAACATGCCCGTACTGTAGGCAGAGCCGCCATATAGTGAAAGCAGGGCGCAACCGCACAGGCTCGCAGCGGATGAGATGCCAAG
>JBBSIX010000242.1:0-5284 GCA_038231875.1 Chloroflexia bacterium
GCGAGGGCGTCGGCCGTCCCACATACCGCTCGAATATGCTGTTGTTGCCTTGCTCCCGCATGCCTACCTATTCGTCACGCAAAGTTCGGAACGCGACCCGGCGATTGATTACTACCGCAGTATGCCCTGTGTTACACGCCCTGAGTTACACGCCCTGTACTTCGCATGTGTTATACTTTCCTGCCATGCCTTTTGACGCGCTTACCCTCTCTGCGGTGCGGCAGGAGATCGAGAGTAAATACGGGGGCGGGAGGATACAGGGCCTTGCTGTGCCGGGACCGCTGACGGTGAGCCTTGAGCTTTACCGCGCAGGTTCGGGCCGCTCCCACCTGATCATGTCGGCCCACCCTCAGCACGCCCGCCTCTACCTGGCCGGTACAACGCCCACCCGCGACCCGAACGAGCACCCTTCGCTCTTGCTGCTGCTCCGTAAATATGTGCGAGGTGGAACCCTCGTAGATGTGTCGCAGCCGCCGCACGAGCGCGTTGTTGCCCTTAGTATAGCCAAACGTATCCCGCCTGACAAGCACCAAGAGTACCATTTTGGGGATGACTTTAGGCATAGTCCACACGAGGATGAAGAGGAAGAAGAAGACCTGCCAGGCCCTGTAAGAACGGTCCGGTTGATAGTGGAGGTCATGGGCAGGCAGAGCAATATAGTGCTGGTTGACGAGGACGGCCTGGTGCTCGACAGCATCAAGCGCATCCCGCCCTCCATTAACCGCTACCGCACGACCCTGCCGCGCCACCCCTATGTGCCCCCGCCTCCACAGGGGAAGCGCGATCCTCTGCACACCACCATCAATGCCCTTTCTCTGGAATTGCATAAAGCTGCCGAGGCGGATGCCCCGGCCCCAGCCTGGAAGGGGCTGGTATCCGGCTTCCTGGGGATCAGCCCCACTCTGGCAAGGGAGGCGTCGTTTCGGGCGTTCGGCGCGGTGGACACCCCTGCCGCCGGTGTAGCCTCCACGCCCGAGCTGCTTACCACGCTGCTTGGCGAGTTGCAGGCTTTGCTCATGCCGCCCGACTCCGCAGACCGCCTGTCGAGCGTTGCCTGGAAGCCACAGGAGGGAGCGCCGGCAGGCGAGGGTATGAACGCGGTAGACTTCGCGCCCTACCCTCTTTTGCACCTACAGGACAGGGGTTTGACGCTGGTAAGCTACGGGGGCATCTCGGAGGCGGCGTCGGCCTACTTCCTTGCGCTTGGAAGCCTGGGAGGACACAGCGCGCTCAGGGGGCAAGTGCAGGCCGACCTCGATGCCTGGCGCAAGCGCGAGGAGCGCAAGCTGTCACAATTGAGGGGGGAATGGCAACGCGCACAGGCGCTGGACGAGTTGCGGCACAGAGGGGAGATGCTGCTGGCCTATATGCACCTGATACAGCCGGGTCAAGAGCAGTTGGCTATCCCCGAAGAACAACTCACCATCGAGCTTGACCCCGCCCTCACGCCGGTTGAGCAGGCCCAGGCGATCTTCAAGGAGTACCGCAAGGCCCGCTCCGGCATGGCGGAGTTGCCCACGCACATACGACAGACCGAACAGCAGCTTGCCTACGTTGACGAGATGCAGACCAGCCTGGACCTCGCGGCCTCTTACGACGAAATACGAGCTGTGCAGACCGACCTGAAGGGCATAACGCACAGGCCGAGCGGCATGGTGGAGGCCACATGCCAAAAAGCGCCCAAGAAGCGCAAAGACCAGCCCAAACTACCTCAACCCTTGCGCCTCCGCACCCGCCTCGGCTCGCAAATCTTGCTGGGCCGCACAGCAGGCCAGAACGACACTGCTACCTTCAGGCTGGCCGCCCCGGAAGACCTGTGGTTCCACGCCAGAGGGGTGCCGGGCGCGCACGTTATTCTCCGCGCCGGCGAGGGCCTCACCCAGGAGGATATACAGGAGGCCGCCTCATACGCCGCCGCTTACAGCAAGGCCGCAACCGAGGCCCAGGTAGACGTGGTATGGACCGAGAAGAAGCACGTGCGCCGGGTGCCCAACGCCCCGCCGGGCTTTGTTACCTTCCGCAACGAACGGGTGCTGAGGGTCGCTCCACGCGCAAAGCAAAGGGTCTGATCACTCGCCCTCCGTTGCGTGTGGCTTTTCGTGCCTCATTTTGCGGCTGCGCCTGTACAGCAAAACGGTTGCCAGGCTAAACGCCGAAAACAGCCCCCAACTGAAAACCGCACCCGCCGCAGCGTTATCTACTGTGGCCGCTTTGAACTCGCCGGCTTTAGCCGTAACGGGGAGCGGTGTGCCCCCGCCTCTGGGGGTCTCTCCTCGCCTGCCCGTTGTGAGGGGAGTGGCTTTGGCGGTACGGCTTGGCTGCTCGACACCAGGGGTAGCTGTCGGTTCAAGCTGCTGAGGGGAGGGGGCTTCGCTTGCGAACGGAGGCGCTGAGGCAGCCGGGACAGTAAGTGTAGCCTCGGCATCGGGGGTAGCGGAAGGGGCGCTTGTGCTTGTGGGCGGCGGGTAGGCGCCGATGACCTCGAGGGCGTTACGCGTCCTTGTACACTGCCAGGGATACGGCACGAATGCGCCGTTGGTGCTGCCGTAGCCGGGCGCAAAGCGGTTGCCGTAGGGGTCGTTGACGATCAACTGGTTGTTGGCGGTGTAACCCACTGCCACCAGTATGTGCCCTTCAGCCGTAAGGCCGTTGCCCAGGAGCACCGGGTGACCTCGCTTAAGCGCAGCCGTCACCCCCTCCCAGCTAACGCCGATCTGCCGGGTGGTCAGCCCATGCCGTTGCAGCACCGAAGCCATCAGCGCCCAGTCGGCCAACCCTGTGGGGCAGATAGCACCGTACAGGCCCGCCACCCGGTTGCCGCGCGGGTCGGGTGCGGTTGCGCTGTATACGTGCCCGCTGTTCGAGTAGACATCGGTGACGTAAGGCGCGAAATCGGCGCCGACAACTCTACTCGGCCTGGGTACGGGGGTGCGTGTCGCGGTGTGTATCGGAGTAAGGGCGGGGGTGTGCGATGTTGCGGCGGGCGCATGGCGCTGGGGCGGCAAGTCTGCCGCGTCCGGCCCTTGCTCGACCAGGTAGTCTTGCCAGGGCACGAGTTTGCCGTAATAGGCGAGCACCATCGCCACGCTGGTGGGACCGCAGGCCCAGTTGCCGTCGGCCTTGCCTAAATCCTTCACTTGATGGATGTAGGGCACGTCGAGTTGAAGGAGAACTTTGCCGGGCTGAGGCTTGCACTCAGGGCCGGGAGGCAGCCACGAAGGTGTTGCTGTAGCAGTAGCTGGAGGCGTAGGCGTAACGGTAGCAGTGGGTGTAACGGTAGGGATGGAGGTGGCTGTTTGGGTGGGGAACGGCGCGGCGTTGGTGCGGGGGAGGCCGCGCACGCGGGCCTCTGTGGTCGGTGGAGGGGGGGGGCCGGAACGAAGCGGGGGGGGCGTAGAGAAAGCCTGAACAGCGCCTACGATAGATGTAGCGGTAAGGTCGGGTTCTACAATGGGAGGCACACCGGTTGGGGCCGACGTGTAGCTGGGCGGGATAGGGGTGTCGGTAGGGGCGATGAGGGGCACAGCCGTAGGCGCTTGCGTGGGCGCTTGCGTGGGCGCTTCGGTAGGAGGCAGGGAGGCCGGGGTTTCCACAGGAACAAAGGCTGTAGGGCTTTGTTCCGGGAGCACCTCGAACGTGACCGCAGGAGCGGGCGGCGCCGGCACCGGAGTTTGGGCTTCATCCGCCCACGCGCCTCCGGCGGCATAGAGAGAGGCGGCGAGCAACGCAAAGAGCATGCACAACACTTTCACGGAGTTGTGGGATCGAAATGCCTGCGTGGAGCGTCTATGTAGCATGGGCCTGGGTCTATGCACTGCGGTGGGAAGGTTGAAAGAGTAGCGGCCAGTGTCGGCATGGCCTGCCCAGCCTGGCATGTGTATGCTGATTATACCATACTATCAGGGGTCAGAGAGTAGCCCTACCTTCCCATTTTTTAGCGTGAGCGCCTCCGGCGACGCATCAGAGGCATCGCACTGCATATAGGCAAGCGTTCAGACGGGGGTTCACGTGAACGTCCGTGAACCCCCGTCTGAATACATAAAGGGCTTACACGCCTTACTTACCCTACCTGCTGCACGGTTGTGCTGGCAGTTGGTCCACCGAGGTGTTGGGTTTGGCCTCGGTGAGCTTGGCTGAGTTGATGCTCCACAGTTCGTCGCGCGGGTCTAACGAGATGCCGGTGTTCACACGGTGCATGACGTAGCAGCCGTAGAAAGTTTGTATGCTGCCGTCGGTGTGCCTGGCCTGGAGCACGGTCGGTATAGAGGCATACAGGTTCCCGGCCCCGGCGTCCTCTGTGACCTTACCCACCGCAAGCTGTACAGAAGCGGTGTTGGCGTAGCCCTGGACGAACTGTTGGAACGGCGCAACCACGCTCGCCGGCGGGTTGGGCGCGCCCTGGAAGTAGCTGTAGGCCCGCTCGTACTCATTGCGGTTGATAGCATTGTAGCACGACTCCAGGCTGTTTACCGGCTCGGTACGGTCTTCGTAGAAAGGTTGCACCCCGGCGGTATCAGGGAAGCCTTTGGTGTACTTCTCCCTGCCCAGGATCGTGCCAAGCTGCGAGAGGAGCACGTCGTTGGGCGCTTTATTCTCAGGGTGCTTCTCGAACACCGCTCGCTCGAAGTACTGCACGGTGTACGGTTTGCCGTTGAGGTCGCTCGTTTCGGTGAACTCCTCGGAAAGCGGATAGCCCTGTTGGGCCAACCCGCCGTGCTGCTGCCAGTATTCGAGGAACCTGCCACAGACTTTATGCCCGGTTTGCGAGAATGTTTGGCAGTTGCCCCCGGTCCGCGCCAGCGATGTGAAGTTGCCCCAGGCAAGCGGGGCCATGAGACCCATGATGATGCCTGCGCCTAGCAATGCCATAGCTCTTATATGTCGTTTCATTTACTTTAGCTCCTTCATTCTTGCCCTCGCCTGTTTCTCATGAGAGCACGCTGTATTTATATAACGGTTACGCTCACCTCCGAGTTCCTTTTACCCGCTGCGCTACACTCATGCCCAAAAAATCAGCCCAGAGACGTACCTCGTGATTACCCACATCTCAACCTACGCTGGGCTGCCTTATCGAGCAAGCGCTCGATACTGTGTCATTCTTCGCTGCGCTCAGAATCAGCCAATGGAGCACGATATTCGGGTATTCGACACGCAGAGTGCCTTCCTTCACTTGTACAGCGTAGCACTCTGCATTCTAATTGTCTTTTGGACCAGCTGATTCTTCGCTGCGCTCCTCTGAAAATAGAGTAGGGGCACGGCGCGCCGTGCCCCTACGGACGCGCAC
>JBBSIX010000243.1:0-5284 GCA_038231875.1 Chloroflexia bacterium
CGCATGTACAGGGCCGCCAAATCCTCGCCCGGCTGCCAGGTGTCCAGGTCCAACGTATCGTCGAGCGACTCCCCGAAGGCCGCGTTGAACTCATCTCCCCTCAACTCCAGAAAGTCGTCAGGGTCGGGAAGGGCGTGGGGCGGCGTAGATTGCGGGCGAGCGTCAGACATAACTCTTACATTACATTGCTCACACCTCTCCAGTGAGCCAGTCTCGGAAGCTGGGACCTCCGGCTTTGTACAGCAGCGTGCCTGCATATGCCTGGGCTATGCCGGCGGGCAGGCCATGTTCGCCGGCGAGGAGGGCTTGCAGGCGGGTGCGGCGCTCCTCATAGCCGGTTCTTTGCATACTACCGTGCTTCTCAAGAACCAGCGCGGCGGGAGCCAGCAACTCCAACGCCAGGCGGTCGGCGCGACCCTCGATGAAGAACACGGCAGAGGAGGGGATACCTCCGGCAGGGCGCTCCATCAGGTGAGTGAGCACGCCCAGGGGCACGGCTTCCAATACAGCGTGCAGCCTTTCTTGTCTGGTAGGTGGGCGCAGGCCGTCGAGCACCGCACTGATGCCGCTCCCCAGCGCAGCGAGGGCGCGCAGGCGTGGGGCGCGGTAGTCGAGCAGAAAGTGGGCAAGCTCGTGGGCCAGAGTGAAGCGGCGTTCGTCAGGCATGTCTGAGGAGTCCACGAAGATGATGCCCTTGCCTCGGTAGGCCAGCAAACAACCACGCAAGCGACGGTCCTGCCCACTGAAAGGTCGAGCCATGTCTGCGCTCAAGGCTGCCGCGTTGACATCGCCCACGCTCAACTCCGGCACGGCTCGCACGTCGAGAGGCAAGGCCCAGGCGATGCTGCTCTCCAGATCGCACGGGTAGGAGGGTTCGCTGCCGGCGAGGGTCCAAAACTCGCGGGCTGCGTTCTCCAGGGCGTAATTACCGGCTATCATCCTCAGCACCCTCGGCATCCTCGGCTACCTGCTCGGCCTCGACCTGTGGAGGCTCATGGTCGCGGGCGGCCAACAGCATGGGCGGGCGACGAACCTCGGCGGGCGTGCCGCGCAGCGCTTCGCCGACCTCGGCAGCGCGCACCAACTTTGCCAACCTGGTGGGGTCAGCCCCGGCATAGGCCGCTATCTCCTCGATGTCGCGCCTGAAGCGGGGGGCGGGACGGGGGCGACGGCACAAGGCCAGCCTGGGTAGGTCGCCCCTGTCGCACTCCAGAAAAGCAGCCAGTTGCTCTTCGTCCATACTTTCTTGCCTCCTGAAAAGCATCAGCAGCCCCGACATGAGGCCCGGACGCGCTTCGGCCATCTCGGCGAGGCGCTTCAGCGACGGATTATGCTCGCTCATCGTGTGCCTCTCCCAGCCTTCGCAGGCGCTTGGCTATGCGGTCTTTCACCCGCTTGACTTCGCGGGCCTGCTCGTCGGAAGCCGGCCCACTGAGGCCCAGCACCCTGGCATAGCTGTGGGTTGCGCGCACCCCATTCATCATCAGTACCACCATCTGCCGGTCGGCGTGGTCGGGGAACGCCTCCTCCACAAGAGGCCACAACTCCTCCGCCGAGATACGAGTAAGCAGAGCCTCTAGGTCTTGCCTGCTGTCGGCTATCTCCCACTCCCTTTCCCCTTCCGACTGGCCCTCCTTTGCCGGCTGCGGGGCGGCCTTTCTGCGAAGGTGCCGCCATTCCTTGCTCTGCAAGTTCAGGTAGTCCCCATACGCTGCCATGACTAAATAGGTCTTCATCGAGGCCTGCTCCGGGTCGTAGCGCTGCGGGTGGTCGTTGTAGTCGAGGAGCGCCTGCCCCACTGCTTCTTCTATAAGGTCCATCTCTACGGTTACGGTGGACCGGCTGCGGGCGCGTATGCCGGTTTCGCGCACCAGATCGCTGTACAGCCTCTCAGCCAACTCCGCGAAAGCCACAGGGTCGCCGCCCAGTATCCTCTGGTGGAAGTTGTATTCCTCCTGTGTGCATTTCACCGAGCGTGGCTCCCTTTCAATACTATTCCGGGCGGCGTGACAAAGTGCGACAAAACAGGCCCGGCGTTACGGCAAAGTGAGATGCGCCCCGACGAGGGTAGGCGCTCGTTGCGGAGGTATGGGCAACATCTACTGTTTTATACGAGGTGTGCGGTTTTGGAGCTTACTATACCACAGGATAGTGGCGCAGACAATCTGAACACTTACCAGGTCCTGGTGATTACCCACGTCTCAAGCGGTGCTAGGCTACCGTGTCGGCGAAGGCAAAACATACTACACCTTGTCATTCCTCACCTCGTTCGGAATCAGTGCGCTTGTAAGACAGTCGGTCTATGGGACGTTACGTTGTAGTCCTCTGAAAAGAGAGATTACGAAGGGTAGGGGCACGGCGCGCCGTGCCCCTACGGACGCGCACATTTTCATCGCCGGATGTGGCATGAGGGTCACGATTACTCAGAAGGACAAACACTCTAATCGCCAAGAATGATGCTCCACCTCCTGATTCCTCACTGCGTTCGGAGTGACAAAGTATAGTATTCCATCGCCTACCGACACGGCAGCATACGTAGCTTGAGATACGGGTAATCACCAGGACCTGGTAAGTGGTAGGGGTTCAGACTTGGGGTATAAGCAGAGCGGGGAAGGGGGTGGGTGTCCTCTGCCTACCCCTCATAAAGACCCTCTCCCGCACGTGGAAGAGGGCTATGAACATTTACGCCACCGTGTCCAGTCCGGCAGGCGCGGGTGGAGTTAGGTGCAGCACCGGCTCTCGGACCTTGTGCGCGGCCCTGCTACGCGCCTCGATGCGCCATATCAACGCTCCGCCCACCAGGCCCACTATCAGTTGTGTGCCTGCCAGCATGATAAACGGATAGTGGGTGTTCACGTAGTAGAGCATAGTCACAACCGTCGCGCTCAAAAAGCCTGCTAAGGTGCGCGTGGCGCTGGTGATCCCTTGAATGCGGCCCCTGGCGTTGCTGGGCGACAGGTTGGCGATAAAAGCGGTCAACGCCGGCAGACGCATAGCCATCAGCGTGCCCTCCACCAGGCCCAGGGCCGCTATGAGAGGCAAGCTGTCGGTAAGGCCATAGATCAAGTAGATGATGCTCGCAAGGGTCGCAGGGATAGCGATGATAGGCGCGAGGCGATACTTGTCGGCCCACTTGCCCGTAATCGGCATGAGCAGCATCAGGGGCAGCGAAAAGGTAATGAATGTCAGCCCGATGAACGAGTTGGAAGCATGCAGATCGTTCAGCCACAGCGACCAGAGCGAGATAAACAGGCCGTCTTCTATGCCGCTCGCCGCGATCAACACAAGTGCGCTCAGGAGAGCCGGCCGAAACAACTCTGCCGGTATCTGCCTGCGTGCCTGTGCTTCAGCCGCCTCCGGGGTTTCTCCGGCCAACTCCGAGGGCTTTGCGCCAGGCATGTAGTTACGCATCCGGCGCAGCAGAAAAGCGGCAGTCAGGATAGAGGTTACGCCGCCGAAGATGAAGGGCGAGGCAAAACCCAGCACGTCCACCATGATGCCGCCCGCCGCCGGACCGAGCATAAAGCCCGCCGAGATGGACGAGCCAAGCCAGCCGAAGGCCGCGCCCCGCTCCTCGGCGGGTACGGTGTCCATCACGTAAGCGTTGGCGGCAGGGCTAATAGCCCCGCCTGCCGCGCCCTCCACAAAACGCAGGCCGATAAAGTACCAGGGGTGGTCCCACAGCAAAAAGGCGAACGAGATAACGCCCGCAACGGCTATGCCCGCTACCAGCAGCGGTTTGCGGCCCCAGCGGTCGGAAGCCCAGCCGCCCGGTATTTGCATCAGGAAAGTACCCAGCAAGTAGGACGAGGCCAACAAGCCAAGCTCCGCCGGATTCGCGCCGTGATCGCGGGCATAAATGGAGCGCACAGGCACAACAGCCCCCACGCCGATCAGCATGATAAACACGCCCACACATATCAGCCCCAGATCGGGGTAGCGCATGACCGGGCTGTTGACCAGAGCGCCGCGCACTCGGTTGGGCAGGTTATTCAACTGCGGGGATATAATTCGCATAGTCCATGAATGATACCAAATAAAGAGGGGAGTGTATACAGCCGCAAGGCGGGTATGGAGGTAGGTCTTTGGCACTAAAAGGAGCCACGTGCCTGGTTTGCCTACACTCAGCACGCAGCACGCGCTATCACGCGCTATAGTGTAGAATAACGATATGGACAAAGAAAAAGGCGCTAATCTCAACCTGGCCCACATGGTACGCCCCTCCGCCACAGAGGGCGATGCGACGGATAAGGCGGTCCCAGGTTTGCTTTTGCTGCACGGCAGAGGGGCGGACGAGGGAGACCTAATGTCGCTGGAAGGCGCGCTTGACCCTCGGTTCACCGTCGTAAGCGCCCGCGCACCGCTTCGCCTCGGCCCCGGCTTCGCCTGGTACGGCATGGCCCCTGTAGGCTTCCCCGATGATGCCGCTATGCACAGCAGTTTGGACGAACTGCACAAGTTCATCGAGGGTCTGATGCCGGCCTACAATCTGGACCCGGCCCAACTCTACCTGATGGGCTTCAGCCAGGGAGCGGTAATGTCGGCGGCGGTGGCTCTGACGATGCCGGAGCGGGTGCGGGGCGTGGTGATGCACAGCGGCTATGTGCCGGTGGAGTCGGGCCTCGATTTCAAGCTGAGTGAGGTGGCCGGCAAGCCCTTCTTCCTCGCGCACGGCCTCTACGACGAGGTTATCCCGGTGAACTTCGCCCGCCAGTCCCGCGAGTACCTTACCGAGATGAACGTAGGTCTCACCTATCAGGAGTACCCTATCGGGCACGGCATCAGTGAGGAGAGCCTGGACGATTTCAGCGAGTGGCTGAGTGCGGAACTGGACCGGAACAGCCCGGCGGCTCCCCACGAGTAAGACGACGTATGGGTGAAGATGGAAACAACGCTAAACGCCAAATACACAAAGAGTTTTAGGATCCCACTACAAGAGACGGGAACGCAAAGACGCAAAGGACGGCCTGCGCTCTTGAGACGAAAACACGAAGACGCGAAGACGCGAAGATACGAAGGACGGCACAAAGATTTTTAGGATTTCTTCACATAGCAAGTTTCCTTACCAGCCAACTGCGTCTTCCCCATGCCGGCATGTCGGCAACCATTCTTGACCGAACTCTGAACAACAAAAATCGTAAGCGTCGTCCTTCGTATCTTCGTATCTTCGCGTCTTCGTTTTTTCGTCTCAAGAGCGCAGGCCGTCCTTTGCGTCTTTGCGTTCCCGTCTCTTGTAGTGGGATCCTAAAACTCTTTGTGTATTTGGCGTTTAGCGTTGTTTCCA
>JBBSIX010000244.1:0-5283 GCA_038231875.1 Chloroflexia bacterium
AGGAAAGCTGCGTACACAAAGACCCTGGGCATCTGCATGTAGAATTCAAGCTCTTCCCTGCTGTTCCACCAGAGCCAGGGGAACGATGCATGGTCGAGGTGCAAGGCAAGGTCAAGGTCGGCCAGGGTCAGCAAGCGATAATGGAGGCTGGGCAGTTCTCGGTTTGGCTCCAGCTTGTCCTTAAGCTCGCGCCGGAAGAATACGATGCGCTCCACCACCCCGAAACCCACTTCCGGCCAGCCTTTCGAATAGCTATGCCAAACATCGTCTGTGAAAAGCGCCAGCCTGTATCCACGCTCCTGCAACGTCCCTATCAACTCCCTGATGAGAGCCGGGCGACCCTTGCGCCCGTTCAACTCCACGATGCCGGCTATATCTGAGCGGCGCCGCCAGCGCTCGGCCAGCAGATATTCGCCCGTGCCGGGAACCCACAGAGAGAGGCCGGGATTCTCCGCCAGGTGGCCGGCGAGGGAGGAGGTGTTGTAGCGGCTCAACCAATGCAGGCGCAGCCCGCGCGCATGGTCCGCAGTGAGAGTTTGCACATCGGGGTTCTCATCGCTGCGGGAGGGGCGAAAAAAAGCAGACACGGATAGGTAGGGTGGGCCGGACATGTGAGGGCGCACCCTAGTGCGGACCTACCCGCACATCTTTGAGGCTCAGTATGCCGAGAGGCGTGACTTGTAGACCTTGCACGTATGGCTTCACCAGCGTGTAGCTCACTGAGTGGTACAGGGGCACGGCAGGTTGGTCCAGCAAGATGCGCTGTTCGATTTGGGCATACATTGCCATACGCTTCTGAAGGTTGGTTTCGACGGCAGCCGAGGCGAGGGCCGCGTCTACGTCGGGGTTTCGATAGCCGGTCTGGTTTTCGGGCGAGGAGGAGCGGAATAGGCTGCCCAGGATGGCTTCGGGGTCGGGGAAATCGGCCCGCCAGGTGAGGGTGAACATCGGATACTCGTGCCGGTCCAACCCGTCCAGGTAGTCGCTCCACTCCACCTCGTGTACCTCTATCGGTACGCCCAGCGTGCTGCTGAACACCTCTTGCAGCATCGGGCCGAGCAGATCGCCGCTAGTATAGAGGCGAAGGCGGGGCAGGTTCCCGGCGTCCTTGTAGCTCGACTCGGCAAGGAGCACCCGCGCCTTCGCTACGTCGTACCCTTCGCCCAAGTTGGGCGGGGTGTAGCCGGCCATGTTAGGGGGCACAAAGCCCGAAGCCTGGCGCACGCGGGACTGGAACATCACGCGCGCTATCTTCTGGCGGTCTATGGCGCGGGCAAAGGCTTCGCGGACCCTGGGGTCGTCAAACGGTTTGCGGCGCAGGTTGAAGCCCAGATAAGTGACCGACAGTTCCGGCACGGACTGTAGCTCTTTAGACAGAGGGTTGTTGCGGTCCGTCACCCGGTCTATATCGTCCACCGGCACATCGGCCACCTCCAGGCCGCCGATTTCGTACTGCTGCAACTCGCCTGTGGCGTTGGCCCCCATCCAGATATTGACTTGCTGGAGAGCGGGCCGCCCGCCGTAGTACTTGTCGTTGGGCAAGAGGACCATCTGGTGGTTATGCTGCCACTTTTCGAGGCGAAACGGCCCCGTGCCGCGCGGGTGCTCGGTCCAAGCGGCCCCTTCCTCCACATTTGACTTTTCGACCACAAAGGCCGGGCCGGAAGTGAGTTTCGAGAGGAAGTAGGCTTTGGGCTGGTCTATCTTGATTTGCAGGGTATAAGGATCGAGGGCCTGCACGCCGGCGATCTCCTGTGCCTTGCCTTCCAGCTTATCGCTCACCCCCACGATGTCGCCCAGATAGAGGCCCGCCGGCAGTTGCGTGGCCGATTGCGCGCCCGCCAGCCTGGGGTCGGTGGCCCGCTCGAAAGAGTACTTAAAGTCGCCGGCCGTGACCTCCTGGCCGTCGGTGAAACGCACACCCTTGCGAAGCACGAAGATGTAGGTCAGCCCATCGGACGACACCGAGGGCAGGGCAGCCGCTATATCGGGCACAACGTTCAGATTGTTGTCGAAAGCCACCAACCCAGAGAAAAGCTGCCTGATGACGAACAGCGAATAGGAGTCGGTAGCCAGGGCAGGATCAAGGGTAGGCGGGTCGTTCACCTGCCCGGCGATGTTGAGGGTGTCGGGAGCGCCCGATGCGGTGGAGCCGCCCGCAGGCTCCAACGGCCAGCAGCCGGGCAGCAGCAAGAGCAAGATGGCCGCGAGAGTGAAAAATCGTAACAAACGGTTCAGCAAGCAAACTCCTTAGTTCGTAGGGCTGCGCCCATTTTAGCACCATGACGAGGGTAAGGGCAAGTTGGGGAAATGCCGGCGCGTTCAGAAAGGAGGTGGAGGAAAAGCTAGATTTGCACGGTAAAGCCCGCCTTGCCTCGGCAGGCATCGAAGTCGCCGAGGGCGCGGGCCATCTGCTTATAGGCAGGTTGCAGAGTGATCGCCTCTTTGAGATGAGCCGAGGCCAAATCGCACAGGTTGGAGCGAGCGTTGATGCGGGCCAGATTGAAGTGGGCCTCGGCATACTGCGGCTTGATGCCGATGGCGCGGCCCAGGTCGAGGGCAGCCGTCAAAAGGTCACCGCGCTGGGCCAGGGCGATGCCCCGGTTGTTGTACGGCTCAGGTTGATTCGGATTTAGCTCAATGCACCGGGTGAAATCGCTGATCGCCTCCTCGATGTCGCCGGCCATCATGTGAACCGTGCCCCGGTTGTTCAGAATATCCGCATCGTCACCGCGCAGTTGGAGGGCGCGCGTAAAATCGAGCAAGGCAAGCTGGTGCTTACCCTCCCCGGCGTAGATGATACCCCGATTGTAATAGTAGCCGGCGTTCTCAGGGTCGAACTCGATTGCCTTGCTGAACGAGGCCGCCGCCTGCACCGGCATGCTCTGAGTGGCCTGCGTGATCCCCAGGGTATTATATCGGTTGGCTTCCTGGGCGGCTGAGAGGCCGGCTTCAGACGCACCGCCTTCCACCGCTTCCCCATTCTCAACATCTCGACTGTCCATTTGCCCCTATACCTCCGAGCTTATTATATCAGAAGCGCATTCAGGACCGGCCTTCCTCCAAAAAGTCCCACCCCGACCTCTACCGTATGGGCTATTGTTCAAGGCCCCGCATGTTGCTAGTATAGTCTTGGAGGCTTTTACTTATGAGGCTACAACCGAAATCACTGGGTTCTTCGTTGCCGATGCTTCGGAGCAAAGGCGGAAGAACCACCAAAGCAGCGCCGCCCGAAGAGCTGGAAGGCCCGCTCGGCTCCGGGATGCAGTCGCTTGCAGCGGAGCTACACCAATCGGCCTTGCAAGGTGTGTTTGACTACCCCCGCACATGGCTAATCGCCGTCAGGGTACTGGCGGGCTTGCTGCTGGTCGGCGCATTCGTGCAGTTGGGGCTGACTGCTGCGGCGGCCCTCAGACAGCCGGGCGCCGGCTTTGCCGACCTTCTGAGCATGCCCTTGTTGGGCGCTGCGCTGGGCGTCGGCCTGGCCTGGGCCGTCTCTGCGCTGTTATTCAATTTGATCTCTCCACTCCGAGTGACCCCGGAAGGGCTTGGCGTATCGGAACTGTTCGGCTCGCGAAAGATTCCGTGGGCCGGCGTCGGCATCTTGCGGGTGATGGAAGTGCGGGGCGGCAGGTACGTGGTGATGCTGCCTTTCCAGCACGGCACTCGCACAGGAACACCTGCCCCCGCGCTCCGAATAATACCGGCGCTCCTGGGTACGGCCCAATCGGGCGAGCGTGGGGTGTTGCTCACCTCCGACATCAAGAACTTCGAGCGGCTGCTGCAACTTGTCGTGGCGTATCTTGCAGAGGCAGCCGGCCAGGTTGCGCCCAGTGTCGAGGCGTTGATTGATGAGGACGTTGTTATGCCCGTAGCTCAACTGCTGCTCGACCCCGCGGCGGCCCTCGCCCGCCTGACCCGGAGTAGGGACACCGGCGTAGACCCCTACGGCGTGGCGGTGGACGATACGGGGCCGTCTGTCGCCTGGCGCAAAGTGATGTCGGCGCAGCTGCTGACGGCGCTGGGGCCGGTGGCGCTGCTGGGGCTGGAATTATTGCGCGGGCAGGCCGAACGCCCTCTGGTGTGGGCGCACCTCGTCTGGACCGCTGTACTCCTGGCGCTGGGCATGGCGGAGTTGCCGTTCGCGGGGCGGGTTGTGCAGGGCGTAGGCGACCTGATGGTGGGCAGCGGCCAGTACAAACGCGCCGTACTTGCATACTTAGAGTTGCAGTTCCCACGCGCGGCGCTGATCTTTCTGGGAGCGGCGCTGGTTGGCGCCGGCATACCTGCGATTGCGGCGCAAGCGCTGTGGCTCGCCGGTATCGCCCTCACCACCGTGCTGACCACGCGCTACGTCCAAAAGCTCTACTATCTCACTCTGACGCCCACACTGCTGGCAAGCATCGGCATATTTGTGTTTCAGCTTTCGCTCATGGCGGTCTACTTCGGCGTTCGGTAGCCCAACTCCAAACAGCCTGCGCAGGTACGCGCGGAGAGTCGGGTTGGATAGACCCGGTACTTCCGCACGCAAACGCCTTCTTTGAACTCGCACCCGCCTTCGGTTAGAATAACCGTATGTCGGCAACTAATCCACAGCACGCCACAAGCAGCGCTCAATCCTCCTACGTAATCGGCACCGCCGGGCACGTAGACCACGGCAAGTCCACTCTGGTAAAGGCCCTCACCGGCATTGACCCCGACCGCTTGCAGGAGGAGAAAGCGCGGGAGATGACGATTGACCTGGGCTTTGCCTGGCTCACCCTGCCGTCGGGGCGCGAGGTATCGGTGGTAGATGTGCCGGGGCACGAGCGGTTCATCAAGAACATGCTGGCAGGGGTCGGCGGGCTTGATGCGGCTCTGCTGGTCATCGCCGCCGACGAAGGACCGATGCCCCAGACCGCCGAGCATCTAGCCATCTTACATCTGCTTGGGGTGAGCAGGGGCATTGTGGCGCTCACCAAGCGCGACCTCGTGGACGGCGATTGGCTGGCGTTAGTCGAGGAGGAGGTACGCGAGCAGCTATCAGGCACAACGCTGGAGGGCGCGCCTATGGTGGCGGTGTCGGCCAGGACGGGCGCGGGGTTGGACGCGCTGCGTGCCGAGATGGACCGACTCCTGGAAGGGAGCGAACCCAGGGCCGACAAGGGCCGCCCCAGGCTGCCAATAGACCGCGCCTTCACGGTTGCGGGCTTCGGCACGGTGGTGACAGGCACGCTTACCGGCGGCAGCCTCAAGGTCGGGCAGGAAGTAGAGATCGTGCCCGGCGGCCTGCGGAGCCGCATC
>JBBSIX010000245.1:0-5280 GCA_038231875.1 Chloroflexia bacterium
CACCACCCCGAAGCCTCTAGCTTGGCATTCGGCCCTGTTTATCTCCTCACAAGCCTGGTTCACGCCCAGCGACAGGGTGGCGGGACTCCATGTATAGAAGCGCACCACTGGTGGACCACCGGCGATCACGGACTCAAGCAGAGCTTCATCGAGGGCCATATTGAGGGCGCCCGGCACGTCGTAGGCGACCAGCAGTCGCCAGGGCAGCGTTTGCAGGCCCGGCGAAAGCGCGTTACTTGCCGGTGATTCGATCATCGCCCACCATGACAAGTATGTCCACAGGTTTGCCGTCGTTGTTCGAGACGGGAGCATCCACCGGGTCGCCTTTGAGCACTTCCGATTGGTCTATGCCCAGGGTCTTGGCTATCACCTCGATAGTGCGGGGCTTTTGGCCGCCTGTGTAATCGGTGATAGTCGTCACAGGGTGAGTGCCCTGGTCGGAGGCACTGGAGAGGTCGGCGATTTCAAGGCCCTGGGCGGCGAGCAGCTTGCTCACTTTTGTGCCGGTGCCGCCGGTGTACGTGCCGTTCTTGACCGACAGGCGGGCCGCTTCCCTGGTGAGGCGAGGGTCGGACATGCACCGCGCCAGCCTGGGGCGGATTATGTCCCACCGAGGCATCAGCACGTCCTCGCCGGTGGGAGTAAAGGTCTCATAGATCATGTCCGCATCAATACGGCAGGTGGCGATATTCTCAGCCTTGATCTCCCTCGCCAACTGCGCCAACGAACCTAGTTGCGAGAGGCTCAGGTCGGTCCTGACCGCACCCGAAAGCTGGCTTGCTATAGTAGGGAGGCGTGGGATAAGATTAAGGTTCAGCCCTTGTTGGCGCAGCGCGAGCAAAACCTGCTGTTGGCGGGTGTTGCGCCCCAGGTCGCTATCGGCGTGGCGCGAGCGGGCATACTGGAGGGCCGTGTGCCCATCGAGGTGTTGCAGGCCCGCCGGTATGTAGATGCGTGTGGAGCCGTAGCTGTTGGCGGCCAGAGGATAATCGTTGTCCACCAAGGGCTTCAGCACGTCCAGGGTTACGCCGCCCAACGTATCCACCACATCCTCGAAGCCCTTGAAATCCACCTGGGCAAAATAGTCGGGCGAGAAGGCAGGGCCGAAGTTCTCCTCGATAGTAGCCATCGCCAGACCTGGACCGCCGCCGGGCACGCTGCCGGGACGCTTGCGCTCGTCGTGGTCGCCCTTCTGGTAGGCCGAGTTGATGCGGCCCATACCGTAGCCCGGCACGTCCACATACAGGTCGCGCGGGAACGAGATCATGGTGACGGTCTTGGCAACCGGGTCAATATGCACCAGTATCTGGGTATCGGCCCTTGTATCTTCCTCAAGCGGGCGATAATCGAGGCCCAACAGGAGGATGTTGACTGGCTGCTTGCCCCAGGTAGGGTAGACATGCGTGGGGTAAACAGGCACCGAGATAACCGAGTTGCCCGGTTCTTGAGTGCCGTCCGCTCCGGCAACGGGGGAACCTTCGGGACGAACAATAGTAGACAAAGGCGTACCAAAGGGACGCCTGGAGACGGGGGTGACGAATATCTTGGAGAAAGGGTCAATCACCTCCGCAGAAAAGAAGTAAAAGGCGCCGCCCACCGCGAGGGCCACTATCCCCAGGAAAGCTACCAGCAGCAAGCGTAACCTGCGCCGCCTCTGGTCGGTCAGGGCGTGGGCGGTGGCTAGGGAGGCCGCAGACGCAGAGGAAGAAACAGATGCGGAAGCTGTGGCTGCAACGGGCCTGGTTTGGTTGGCAGGCGGGGGGGATGAGCGAAGCGGGGTTGCCGGGCGCGCCCTGTAGGTCGGTTCGGCACGACGCGGGGCCTGACCTGACGCATGCCGCGTGTTGGGACGAGTGGCTTTGGATCGACCCTGGACGTTATGGACCTGGTTCTTGATAGGCCGTGTCTCTCCCTGGGCTTTGCGCTCGTTTGTCCGGCTCAATATTCTAGTACCTCAACATGCATGGCATGCACAACTCAACTTACCGTCTGCTTTGCCGCGATCTCTGCCGGCTCCGTGCCCTTCTGCACGTCGGCTATCAGTTCGTCGGTAGAGTTGACGCCCGGCTGCCTGGCCTGTTTGATCAACTCTTCGCGCTCTTTTGCCCGACCTTTCGCGCTCTCCTCGTCCTGGCGGGAAGGTACGCTCGCCTCGGCTTCCTCCGGCGTATAGCCTTCGGTGAAGCGGCGATACAGATAGAGATAGATGTCGCGCAGAATGGCGGCCACCGGCACTGCCACGATCAGACCGAACAATCCACCTACCTGGCTGCCCACCACCAGCGCCACCATGATAATCGAAGGGTGGAGCTTAACGCTATCTCCCTGTATCTTTGGAACGAGCAAGTTGTTCTCAAGTTGCTGAACCACCACGTACACGGCCAGCACTTTGAGCACCAACGGCCAGCCTTCCTGGCTGAAAATCGCCACTGCGAGCCCCGGTATCGCCCCCAGTATCGGCCCCACCACAGGTATAACCTCGGTGAGGCCCGAAATGACGGCCAGCAAGAGGGGATAGGGCGCACCCACGATAATCATGCCGATAAAGGTAGCCACGCCCACTACCAGACCAAGCAGGAGTTGAGCGCGGATGTAGCTGCTCAACACGCCATTGGTAATACGCACTATGCGCCACACGTCCGAGCGCCACGATCTCGGCAGCATCTCGTTGAAGACGACCATGCCGCGCTCTTTGTCTTTGAGCACGTAGAACAGCCAGAAAGGAATAATCACCAATCCCACGATGAAGCCCATAGCGCGCGACAGCGTTTGCAGCGTGCCCAGTATCACCGACTGCACCGCCGCGCCCACAGTCCCTACCGAATTACGCACGGCGTTCTCTATCGAAGTGCGAACCTGCTCGGAGATGGGCAGCGAGTTGTACCAGGCGGTGAGGTCTTTGGTCAGCTCCTGCGCCCGCTCCGTATAGGCAGGCGCTTGAGCCGTCAACTGGTCCACCTGCCCCGATATGAGCGGGGCAAGCCAGGCTACAGCCGCCCATATCACCGCTATGAAGGCGATATACACCGCGAGTATCGAGAGCACCCTGGGGAAAAAGCGGTCGAGCAGGTCCACCAGAGGCAACATCAGATAGCCGAGCACCAGAGCCAGGATAAAAGGGCCCATGGCATCGAACGACTGAAACAGCAGCCACAGCAGCACAACGGCGGCAAGACCCACAAGGATCAGCCGGTTGCGCTCGCTCGGAGTAACCCGCACGCGAGGCACCAACGGTTCCACCGGCTGCACCTGTTCCACTCTCAGCGCGCGCCCATCGCTGTTTGTCAAAAATACCTCCCGGCTGCTCGGCGTTTGCTGCCTTGCGGATTCGTGCTGAAAGTCGCAAGAGTAATGCCGTTCAGTTATTCTAACATACCGCTTTGGCCGGTCACAAGGCAAGGTGGATAAGTAAGTGTTCAGACTTGAGAATGGGAATGGGGATGAGTAACCTCATGCACGGTTCGCCTCCCACTGGTATAATCAACCTACCGGCACGAACAGCACGAACGGTTAGGTAGCTTGGAGATAGACACGATGAGCAGCAGCGGGTGGAACGGTGAAGAGCAGGGAGACGGCTGGGAAGACGTAGACGACAGCGCAGGTGGAGACCAGGTGCGTATCCTGCCCGATAGTCAGGAGCCGCCGGGGTCCAAGCAACCTCGGGCACTGCAACGCGGCACTCTCTACACGCCCGCGCCCGAACAACAAGAACCGCCCTCCCGCAGCCGCCGCTTCCAGCCATACGAGCCATATGGGGCCGGCGCTCAGGCGAGGCGGCCCACCCAACCGGAACCTCCCCCTAGGCAGGGTTACGATGGGGAGGAGCCTCAACCGTCCAGGCGCGCCCCGCAGGAGGGTAAACCTGAGCCTGTACCTGTAGTGGTGAAGCGCGGACCGTCTGCGTGTGCTATACTGGCCGGCACTTTCGCGGTCCTGGCGCTGTCGTGCGCGCTGCTGGGTTTCGCCACTTTCAGGGGCGGACTGGACGGCCTTGGCAGGCTGGGGGGCATCTTCCCGCAGATTTCATTCCCTCTCACCTCCACCGTCACAATAAACACCAACCAACCCGCAGTGGTCAGCCAGGTACGCAGTCTGAGCAAGCTGGAGACGGTGCATTACCAGATGGAGAAGGTGGTTACGGGGCAGAGTAGCGGCCCACTGCCGGAGTTCCTCACAAGCGACAAGATACTGCTTGTGGCGCACGGGGAGGTCGTTGCAGGGTTGGACCTGAGCCGGGTGCAGCCGGAGGATATTACAGTGATCACCGATGCCGGCAGGGTTATAATTACCCTGCCCCAACCGCAGATACTGTATAGCAAGCTGGACAACGACAAAACATATGTTTACAACAGAAGCACCGGCATCTTCAACAAACCCGATCCCAATCTGGAAACGCAAATCCGCCGCGCCGCCGAGCAGCAAATTGTGCAGGCTGCCCTGGAGGACGGCATCTTGCAAAAAGCCGACGAGAACGGCAGGCAGGTAATCCGCACGCTGATAACCGGCCTGGGGTACAAAGAAGTGGAGTTTAGAGACAGCAGATAACCTGCGCTGTAGTGTGTACTACGAGGGCACGGCAGCCGCAGTTACTCAGGAGGGCAAGATGGCGGAGAAAGGCAAAGTTAAGAAGCAGCGCCAGAAAGCGATGTTCGCGGCAATGGAGGGGCTGCGGCCTATCGGCGGGTTCCCCCTGCCCCCGCGCAAGGCGATGTCGAAGGCGAAGAAAGCCTCCAAGAAGTTGGACTATCCTGTACCGCCGTATGCGGGTGTGAACCTGTGGAAGCTCTACAAGTGGGCCTCTTTCGAGTGGAAGCAGTTGGGGCACCGCCCGGCCCTAGTCACGCCGGTGGCTATCCTGGTAGCCTTGCTTACCTGGGAGCGAGAAAAGGAGTTGCAGGAGGCTCGTTGGGAGCAGCTTGAGCGTATCGAGACCAAGCACTACGCCGCCACCCTGTACGGCGCGTTTGGCCGCAGGCCCCGCCGCAAGAAGCTCTTTGGCGTGATCCCAATGCCCGGCGGCAGGTAGCAAAAGCCGGGCGGCATCTTGCCTAGTGACAGGAGAGATTCTTGGGGTTCCTGGGTTCTTGGCTATACCGATTCAGGCAAATTCAGGCCCGCGCCAGGGTCGTCTATTCAATGCGGTGACGGCGTGCCGGGTAAGGAAGTGTCACTCCGAGTAATCATGACCCTCATGCCACCACCGCCGATGAAAATGTGCGCGTCCGTAGGGGCACGGCGCGCCGTGCCCCTACCCGTCGTAATCTCTATTTTCAGAGGAGC